>JAICKT010000124.1 GCA_025927795.1 Parafilimonas sp.
ATAAATATTTGCGATTGAATTATAATTATTTCCCATTGGTGAAGGCAAATTAATAATGTATAAACTGCATTCCGGCTATTCCGCATAAAGCTTTTAAAAAAATTAATCCATCAATTACAATTAAGTAATACATTATTTTTCGTGGACGAAGCATAGACCACGCAATCATTAATAATAAAACAAACGGAACAAGATTTATTGCAACTGTAATTACACCATAATTTCTTGCTGTTGCAAAAGCTACTAAAGAAATCAAGCCAATAATTATTAAAGGCAACAGGATAAAATAAATTGTTTTTCTTAACCCAAAACGTACTACAAAAGTTTTTAGCTCTTTGTTTGAATCGTGTGCATAATCTTTTATGTCGAACATAATTGCATTAACTGTACAGAACATCCAGTTTTTTACAAATAGCCAAAGCAGCAAAACAGGATCGATTCTGTATTGACCTTTTTCAACTTGCAAAACAATAAATGATAAAAGATTGGCGCAACATGCCCAAACAAAACCTATTGTAAATGCTTTAAGCCAGCCGGTGTTGCGAAGATTAAGTTTATAAAAAGATTTTGGCAACAGACCATAATATAGAATGGCTGAACACAGCATAATAAAAAGTATGAGCCATGACCAACTGCTTAATTGTTTAATAGAATTAAAATTCTTAATCAGAAAAATTATGCTCAGCAAAGCGAAAACAATAAATAACAACCACTGGCTCCATAAAATAAAGCGGTGATTTTTTCTATAAAATTCGTTGCGCGGATTTTTTGATTTGGAATATAAGGGCCCAATATAAGCGTAAGTATAATAGAAAACAGTAATTGAAAACAGCAGAATATAATATCCAATGGAATTCAAAGGAAGTCTTAATTGCACATTAGATTCAATGGATAAAGCAATCGCCAGTAAACCGATGAAATAATTTCCGAGAAAAATAAATTTTATAAAATTCTTCATGCTTAAACGCGGTCTGCAATATTAAACAATAACACTGCAGTGCGTTTAACGATTAATGAAAGCTGCATATCTTCGGGCAATAATATTTTCATAAAAATTATGGCAAAAGCAAAAATCACAAAGAAGAAATCTGTTATCACAAACGAATCATTTGAGTTCTTAAAAAATTATATTAATACACCATCACCTGTTGGTTTTGAAAGCAGCGGGCAAAAAGTTTGGCTGAAATATATAACGCCTTTTGTTGATAAAATTCTTACAGACCCTTATGGCACTGCAGTTGGCATTATAAATCCGCAAGCAGAATTTAAAGTGGTAATTGAAGCGCATGCTGATGAGATTAGCTGGTTTGTAAATTATATTAATGACCAGGGTTTGATTTATCTGAAAAGAAATGGCGGCGTAGATCACCAGGTGGCGCCTGCAAAGCGTGTTTTAATTCACGGAAAGAAAGGACCTGTAAAAGCTGTGTTTGGATGGCCTGCGATACATACACGTCATGCAGGCAGTGAACCAAAAGAACCGCAGCCAAAACCCGATAATCTTTTTCTTGATTGTGGTGCAAGAACAAAAAAAGAGGTAGATAATTTAGGTATTCATATAGGCGCTGTTGTTACGTATGAAGAAGGCTTTGATGAACTTGCCAATGATTATTATATCGGTCGCGCATTTGATAATCGTGTTGGCGGATTTATGATTGCAGAAGTTGCGCGGCTCATCAATCAAAATAAAAATAAATTACCGTTTGGTTTGTATGTTGTAAATGCGGTGCAGGAAGAAATTGGTTTACGCGGCGCTGAAATGATTGCGCGGCGTATTAAACCAAACATTGCAATTGTTACTGATGTTACGCACGATACAACAACACCGATGATTAATAAAATTGTTGAAGGTGATATTAGCTGTGGCAAAGGTCCTTCGTTGGCTTATGCACCGGCAATACATAATAAACTTTTAAGTTTTGTAGAAGATGTTGCTGCGAAGAAAAAAATTCCTGTGCAGTGGCGCACGCTTAGCAGAACAACCGGAACAGATACAGATAGTTTCGCTTATGCAAACGATGGTTGTCCTTCTGTTTTAATTTCAATACCGTTACGTTATATGCATACAACTGTTGAAATGTTGCATAGAGATGATATTGAAAACACTATTCGGTTAATGTATGAAACTGTATTAGCGCTTTCACCAAAGATTAATTTGAGTTATTTATAAGGAATGTTCATAAATATGGGAACTGAAATTTTTTCTTTTTTTAACTGAAAAAATTTCAGCAATATCACTCTGGCATTTTAGTTGTTTTTTTTGAGCCAAAAAACGGAGGAATTTATGACAACCATTATGAAAAGAGACAACGGCAATTCAAATATGCCGTCAACTTTTACTGGTCTTGTTGACCAACTTTTCCAGGACAATTTAACGCGCTTTTTCAACGATGATTTTTGGGGTTCAGGCAGTGTAAGCCGGTCTTCGCAGGTTCCTGTAAACATTAAGGAAACAGACAAAACTTATGAAATGGAATTAGTTGCTCCGGGTTTAAAGAAAGAAGATTTAAAGCTGAATGTTTCAAATGATATGCTCACTGTTTCATTTGAACACAAAGAAGAAAACAATCAGGAAAATGAAGGCTGGTTAAAAAGAGAATACAGGCATCAGTCATTCAGCCGCAGCTTTAGTCTCGATGACACAATTGATGCAAATAAAATAAGCGCTAAATACCTGGATGGTGTTTTACATTTAAGCCTTCCAAAAAAAGAAGGTGCCCAAAAAATTTCCAAAAACATTGAAATTAAATAAGCTGTTTAAAGCTTAGTTAAGGCTGCAAAAACGGGCAGCCTTTTTTATTTATAACAGTGCTAAACAAAACATCAACCACTGTAATTTCGCTTATGATGAACAGTCCCGTTCTTGCGGCTTCTTTAAAAAAATATCAATATACATTCCATACGGTAGTACCATTTAATTCAAAAAAAGATAAACTGCTGCAACTGAATTTTACTGCAACAAATACTGAATTAACCAATGAAATTTTAGAAGATGAAAACAGGTTCGCTAATTATATAAAACAGGAAATAAAAAACGCAAATGCTTTATATGGAATTGGTGGTTATGCAGAATACCGCTCGTTTTATAATAAAAGCAATGTATTCGATGCAGATAAACCGGGCGAAGAACCACGCCGTTTGCATTTAGGTATTGACATTTGGGGCGACGCAGGAACCGCTGTTTTTGCATTTATGGGAGGTATGGTGCATAGTTTTGCATTTAATAACAGGGCAGGAGATTATGGTGCAACATTAATTTTATTGCATCAGCTTGATGGAATTTCTTTTTACAGTTTATATGGGCATATCTCTTTAAATGATATAAACAATATACAGGCAGGCAGCTATGTAATTCGTGGAGAAAAAATTGCGCATTTTGGTGAGCCTGCTGAAAATGGAAACTGGCCGCCGCATCTGCATTTTCAAATTATACATGATCTTGAAATGAACAAGGGTGATTATCCTGGTGTATGTGCTTATGGCAAAAAAGAAAAATATTTAAATAATTGCCCAAACCCCGATTTAGTTTTAAACATGATGCAGTATGCGGTATAGTTTATGTTTATTATTTTTGAAGCTTAAAATTATCGCATCCAAAAAAATAAGTAATAATTATGGCTGATCATTCCGCTCCGCACGATGTTAAACGTTTTACAGTTATGGTTTTTATATCGTTTGTTATTGTATTTGTTTTCGTAATGCTGATGATGCTTTGGCATGGTCCTGTAACCCACGATGCTGATGGAAAAGCGCATTATGAAACACGTGTGTCTGAACCAACTGATGGAAAGGGTACCGCTATATTTTAGCGTTTACAATTCATAAGTTTAAAAGAACATATCGAAGTTCTCAACTTGCCTTAAGCAGTAACTCCATTGTAATATTTTTCCATTCTTCCTGTAAACTTATAGACGGTCTTTTTGTATTTGCACGATTGTACCAGTAATCTGCGTTATTTATATCACCTTCTTTACGGTGCAGATATGCATGTACGCGACAGGAATTTTTATCATCTAAAGAATCTATTAATGAATGTGCTTTATGCCAATCGCCTTTTGCATCATACCATAATGCCTGCATATATAAAGGTTGTGCTGATGGAAATTCATCGTTTTCGATGGTTAGTATAAATTCGTCGTAAGTCATGATCACCTTTTTTCAACCTTATCATAAAAGCCGCCGAACGTATTCATTTGAACAGCTTCTTCCTGAAAAAATTTGCCGGGAAAGCCTAAGTCAATTGCGCTTATTTTATTAAGATGCTGCATGTCTTCCTCAGGAATTGTAACATCAATTGTTTTTAAATTTTGCTGTAGTTGTTCTTCTTTGGTTGCACCAACAATCGGAATAACAGAAAGCGGTTGCTGCATTGTCCATTTTAAAGCTATGTGTGAAGGTTCAACTTCTAATTTTTTTGCAACAGCAATAACTTCTTTTGTTATGCGCTGACTATTTTCATTCAGGCGATTGCTTTCTTCTTTTATTCTTCCTTTTTCGCCACGCAAATATTTTCCGGTTAATGCGCCGCCTGCAAGCGGCGCCCATGGCGTAACTGTCATGTTGAAATGTTTTGCCATAGGTATTAAATCACGTTCTGGTGTGCGCTGTAATAAACTATATTCAACCTGTAATGCAACAAACTGGTTCCAGCCCATTAATTCCGCGATTGTATTACCTCTCGAAACTATCCAAGCAGGTGTATCGCTTATTGCAGCATATAAAATTTTTCCCTGCCTGATTAAATCATTCATGCCTTGCAATACTTCATCAATTGGTGTTAGCGCATCCCAAATATGCAGGTAAAGAATATCAATAAAATCTGTTTGTAAACGCTTCAAACTTTCTTCCACACTGCGCATCATATTTTTACGATTGTTGCCACTTGCATTAGGATTGGTTTTGTTATCCATCAAAGAATATTTTGTAGCAAGAACAAAATAATCTCTGTCGTGGTTGTTTAAAAATTCACCAATAAATTTTTCGCTCGTGCCGAGCTTGTAAATATTTGCCGTATCAAAAAAATTGCCACCGGCATTGGCAAATCTTTCCATTATTTTAAAACTGGTTTCCTTATCTGCGCCCCATCCGCCTTCTGTTCCAAAACCCATTGTACCAAGGCATAACTCAGAAACCTTTAATCCGCTTCTGCCAAGCAGTTTATATTTCATTTACAAAATTTTTAAATTATGTTGATGATTATGAAGTGCTGCACAAATTATTTGATTTTAAAATGCAAAGAAAATCTTTTCTTCACCTAATGTTCTTAAGTTTATAAAAAATGCATTATGAATATTCTGCATGCTATCGCCGGGCATATTACTGATACGTATGACGGAGAAAACTGGACAGGTGTAAATATTAGTAACACACTGAAAGATGTAAGCTGGCAGAAAGCACAACAAAAAACTGCTGCATCGCAAAACACCATTTCTTCTTTGGTACATCATTTATATTATTGGAATAAAATTATAATGGAAAGAATAAAAGGAATCAATCCATCCATTCCTGATACAAATGGTTTTGATGTGAATGAATTAAAAAATGAAAACGATTGGAATAATTTAAAAGATAAAACGCATCAATCATTTATACAACTGGCGGATGCAGTAAAAAGTTTTTCTGAAGAAAGATTATTTGAAACTTCATCAACAGGCAAATCTTCTTACTATAAAAATTTTCAGGGAATTGTTGAACATGCGCATTATCATCTCGGGCAAATTGTAATGCTAAAGAAGTTGCTATATAATCACAATAAATAGTTAGTAAATACAAGAACCCAATAACAAGAACTCCTGTCGCCGGCAGTCGAAAATAAAAATCAAATTATAGTTTGAAAAGGCTATAACACATTTTACAGTTATGTTTTGATTTTCTGTGTCTAATTCGGAACTTAAATTTGAAATTTGATACTTAAAAAATGTGAATTCGGGATAAGATTTGTATTCAAACCTTAGTAGAATAATTTCGGTTTTTGGTTCAACCTTATTACATTATTCAAATAAAGCGTCTAAAAATAAGGTAATAAGACTTGCGTTTCAATAAATCATACCTTCTGCTAAGGTTCTGATTGTTCACTAATAAGTTTGCGTTTTTATTACACTTGGTCATATAATGCTTAAACCAATTTTCTTATCTCGAACTCACGTTAAAAAAGTTTTATTTCAATGCATTCCAGCCCTGCGCGGTTATATCAAAACTGTTTCCGCCTTTCGATAAAAATTTTCTGCCGTCTTCAACATCCTTGCAGTAACCAACAACACTTATGTTTTCGTTTGCTGAAATTTTATCGTAATCTTCCTGCTTTATTGTAAACAGCAATTCATAATCTTCACCACCATTTAATGCACAAACTGTTGGGTCAAGATTAAATTTAAAAGCAGCATTGCGTGTTTGTTCAGCAATTGGCAATTTATCTTCATACAAAACGCAACCAAGATTACTTTGATTGCAGATATGCAAAACTTCGCTGCTTAATCCATCACTAATATCCATCATTGCAGTAGGGATAATATTTTGCTGTTCAAAAAATTCAATAATATCTTTTCTTGCTTCGGGTTTTAATAAACGGCCTACGATATAATCTTCACCTTCAAGATCGGGCTGAATTTGCGGGTTTTCCAGGTAAATATTTTTTTCTCTTTCTAATAATGTTAAGCCAAGAAAGGCCGCGCCTAAATCGCCGCTTACACAAATAAGATCGCCTTTATTTGCCGTGCTTCTTTTTACAAATTTGTTGGGCGCAACTTCACCAATTGCTGTTACGGAAATTACAAATCCTTTTTGCGAAGAAGATGTATCGCCACCGGCAAGATCAACTTTGTATTTTTCACACGCTGCATAAATACCTTCATAAAATGCATTTAAAGCTTCCACACCAAACCTATTGCTGATGCCAATGCTCACCGTGATTTGTGTTGGTGTAGCATTCATAGCATATATATCACTTAAATTAACTACCACGCTTTTATATCCAAGATGTTTAAGTGGCATATACATCAAATCAAAATGAATGCCTTCAATTAATAAATCAGTAGTGACAACTGTTTGCTTTCCGAAGTGGTCAATTACAGCAGCATCGTCGCCCACACCAACAATGGTTGAAGCATTATGCAGTTCAAAATTCTTGGTGAGATGATCAATCAAACCAAATTCTCCGAGCATAGATATTTCTGTTCTTTCGGGCATTTCAATCTTACGATTTACAAATTATGAATTACGATTTAACGTTCGTAAAGTTTTTAAGCTTACAACAATTATTGCAGTAACTCATTTCCTTTTTTGTTTAAAGTAAATATCACATCTTTCAATAAAGGGTTTATTGCTGGTATCATTCAGGAAAAAAATAAATTCCCCTGATATTTATACTGTCATTAGCTCCATCATTAAAGGCCAATAATACTTTTCTTTTCCTTCATTAGAAGTATTTACAAAAGCAACGATCAAAAAGTTTTGTAAAGTATCAAAACTTCACGAAAAAGCAACTAAAAGAAATTTTGAATAATTATTATTTCTTCTTAAAAAAATTTATTCGCAGCACCAGCGTATAATCCGTACGCCGCCTGTATTTCAATATCCGTTCTGAAACATTGTATAGCTTTTACAGGATTTATTATCTAACCTGTATAGCTATTTTAGGACTAAACACAGGAGCGCTTGTGGGTATCTCCTTCCACCCTCCTTGCACCCTCCTCCATACTTAGTTGCTGGGAGTTGCTGAAAACCTGACAAAAAGCAGCCAAAAGAATTTTTATAGAATTATTCTTTCTTCTCAAATTAATTTATATTCGTAGCACCAACGTATAATCCGTACGCTGTCCGTATTCCAACATCCCGTTTAAAGCATATCTTTTAAGTAATGCATCAGCAAATGCAATTCCTGTGTAAAATCGTAAACTGATTAAAAAGAAATTTATTCTTATAAAGAAAGCTGGTAATGATGAGCGAAATTATACGTTGGAAGTTGCGGGTAACCGGGCGTTTTTGCTATTTAAAATACAAAAATTCCCTTACTCAAAAACTGCGTTTTCCTACGCTTGCTTTAAGAAACACAGCATTCACGAGAATCACCGGTTTTAGCTTAATACACGATGTATTTTTATTTTCTTATCTGTGTACACACAGGTTTGTTATATCACAATCTGAACTGAAAATAAAAATTAGGCTTTTTAAAAAAGACAGACGCTATAACCAAAACTAATTGTATAGGTAAAAAATTTACAAATGAAAATTTTTACAACCAAAACTAACTGTGAAAAAACAGCACCCGCTTTTTTAGCGGGGCTGTTTTGTTTGAAGCAACAGGATAAAAAAGGAATAGACCAAATATTTCAACCTGCAACCATTTCTGGAACATGTATCCAGATACGAATTGTAGACATTTCTGTTAGCTCGGATAGATTAATTTATAACTGTGCTTACACAAAAATTTGTTTATGAGAAGACTTTACTATTCTGTTCTAATAAAAAAAACGATCGCACCAATACAATTATTTATTAATGTAAGTATTGGTCTATTTTCTCTTGTTGGGTTATCCAATAAAGCGTTTTCTCAGCCATTTACTCCAAGTATTACTGTAACCGGTGTAACTACTACTCCGGTTTGCGCGGGTTCTGATGTAACCATTACATTTGATGTTACCAATGGAGGTTCAACGGATCACTATACGAATAGCACCGTTTACCGGGTTTCTTTAAGTGATGCCTTAGGAAATAATTTTACTCCAACTGGCGGAACATTTAATGTAAGCGCTGCTTATGACGCCACTGACGGAGGTAAAACAACAGGACTTACAACAACTTTTACAATACCCGCATCCCAAGTTACAGGAAGTGGTTATCAAATTGCAATTGGGTCAACATCGCCAACCTTTAATGCAACTGGTGGTGCAGGAGCTTCTCCAGCTTTTACTGTCAACGCATTAGTAAACCCTTCGGTAACAATAAGCGCCAGCCCGGGTAATAATATCTGTGCAGGAACTTTAGTAACATTTACCGCTGCGCCAACCAACGGAGGTCCCACCCCGGGTTACCAGTGGCAATTAAATGGATCAGACATTCCGGGAGAAACAGGTTCAACCTATACGTCTTCATCGCTAAATAATAATAACAAAATAAGAGTGCACTTAACTTCAAGTGCTACTTGCCCCTCACTAACTACCGTAGCAAGTAACACAATTACTATGGCAGTAAACAATCCGGTTACACCTTCGGTAACAATTTCAGCATCCGCTACTACAATTTGTCCAGGAACGACGGTTAATTTTACAGCAGATCAAGTAATTAATGGAGGTAATAATCCATCGTATCAGTGGGAAGTAAACACAGCGATTGTAGGAACGAACAGCCCAAATTTTTCAACAAATGCTTTAGCGAATGGCGACATTGTAAGTGTTACTATGACCTCTGATGTGGCTTGCGTAACTCAGTCCACCGCAAGTGATAATATTTCTATGATGGTTAATCCGGGTACGCCTGTAACTCCCGGAACAATTAGCGGAACGACACCTGTATGTCCTTCAATAGATGGATTAGTTTATTCGATTTCTGCGGTAGCAAATGCGACAACATATAACTGGACAGTACCGGCTGGTTGGACAATAACAAGTGGACAGGGAGGAACTTCTATAACTGTCACCTCCGGAACAACGGGTGGGAATATAACAGTAACAGCGGGCAATTCATGTGGCACAAGCAGCGCAAACAGCCTGCCTGTTACAGTTAGTCTGGGTACGCCAGCAACGCCGGGAACAATAAGCGGTACTATTACACAATGCCCTGCATTAACCAGTCAGACTTATAGCATTTCATCTGTTGCAAATGCTGACGCAAATGGATACGTTTGGAGTGTGCCAACAGGATGGTCTATAACGGGAGGACAAGGCACTACTTCCATTACGGTAACAACAGGCAGCACTGGTCAAAACGGTAATATAGGAGTTACTGCATCTAACAGTTGTGGAACAAGCACAGTAAAAACTTTGGCAGTTACGGTAGCTGCAGGCACACCTGCAACGCCGGGGGCGATTACCGGTTCAACTGAGCAATGCATTAATAAAGGTACTCTTTCATATAGTATTTCTGGAGTCGCCAACGCAACAACTTATACATGGGCAGTACCATCTGGTTGGAACATAACATCTGGACAAGGTACCACAGCAATAGTAGTTTCCACATCCGGAAGCGCTGTTAGCGGTAACATTACAGTTACGGCGGGCAATTCTTGCGGAACCAGCAACACTCAAACGTTGGCTGTAACAGTTAGCACTTCTATTCCGGCAACCCCAATTGCGCCTACTGGGCAATCTTCAATTTGTACAGTTGGACAAGATTATGCATATTCTGTAACCACTGTTTCCGGAGCGACAAGTTATGCATGGACGGTTCCTGTTACCTTGGGTTCAATTAATGGAGCTTCTTCAGGCAGTTCTATTAATGTAACGGTCCCCGGTTCTGCTCCGAAAAATACTACGAGTAATATATCAGTAAAAGCGCAAAACGCATGTGGAATAAGCGGCTCAAGCCCTGTATTGGCTGTCACAGTCGGTAATTTTGCATTTGTTGATGCAGGGCCTGATCAAACTCTTTGTTCTAACGCTCCAACTGTAATTCTCAATTCTACAGTTGGGGGAGCTACAGGAAAAAATAACCTTACTTGGTCTACAAGCGGTTCCGGATCCTTTAATCCAAATAACAAACAGCAAAACCCTACTTATTCTCCAAGTGCTGCTGATATCACAGCAGGTTCAGTAACTTTAACCGCTACGACAGATAAGCCTAGTGGGTGCAATTCAGTAAATGATCAATTAATAGTCACTATAAGACCTATTGCTACGGCATCTATCAACGGCAGCACAACAATTTGTTCCGGCTCTTCAACGAATATTACTTTTAATGCAACAGCGAATACAACCATAACTTATAAAGTTAATGCTGGAGCTAATCAAACTATTAATGTTGGTGCTTCGGGTACTGCTATTTTAAATACCGGAGCTCTGGTATCGGCTGCAACTTACTCATTAGTTAGTGTAGATTACACGTCAGGAACCAGTTGTGGAAATAACGTGTCTGGAACAGCAACCATCTCAATAACGGCTGCACCTACTGCGAACGCAGGTATTAATCAATCTACTTGTTCAAATAGTGGTGGAGTAAGTATAACAGGGGCGATAGCAACAAATCAGGCAAGTGTAAGCTGGAGTACAAGCGGCACAGGTACATTTGCGAATGGAAATACCCTGTCTCCAACATATACACCAAGCTTAGCAGATATTTCAGCAGGCAGTGTAACACTAACCTTAACTGTTAACGG
>JAICKT010000416.1 GCA_025927795.1 Parafilimonas sp.
CTCAAAGAGTAGCAACCGCCGACGATCGGTGAGGCAAATAAATGGGTCAGCAATATCCATCCATTTTTACTTTGAAATTAATTGCAAGATTTCAGAAACGATCTACAAACTGAATGAGTTGGTCAAACGATACTACAACTCTAATAAGCCTGTAACCTTTACAGGCCATCGAAAGGAGCTTATGCTGACAGCGTTACCTGGGAGAAATATTCGGCTTGCCTGTCTCATCTTAATAATTTTCAGCCTCTATTCCTTTTGCTGAAATTGACGAAACACTAATTGCAAGATTTAAAAATTACCTATCGAATCTAAAGGGCCGCAAAGCAAAATGGGCCCGCAACCAACGCCGCTTTTTCTTTGCTCATATCTGCATCACATCAATTTATGTAAAGAAAATTCAAGAGCTTTACATTATATCAGGTTCTGCAATCATTGGGATAATTTTGAAATCATTTTTATGCCGAACATCTCAAAAATAACTTTACTTTCTGTTATTTTATTTTGCTTTATTTCACCAGGTTGTAAAGCGCAACTCCAAACAAATTCTCTGCAATTAATTGAAACAACTCCTCTCCAAAATGTAAGTGGAAGAATTGACCATTTGAATTTTGATAGCAAAAACAATCTTGTTTTTGTTGCGGCTTTAGGAAATAACACTATTGAAGTTGTTGATCTTAAAAGCAAAAAAATAATTCATTCTATTAAAAATTTGCACGAACCGCAGGGAGTTGTTTTTATTGCTGAAAACAATTCAATAGCTGTTGCCAATGGCGATAATGGCGCATGTGATTTTTTTAACGCGACAAGTTTTCAAAAAATAAGTTCAGTTCCCTTAGGCGATGATGCGGATAACATTCGCTATGATTTAGCAACAAAAAAAATTTATGTTGGCTATGGAACTGGCGGCATTGCTATTATCGATGCTACGAGTTTTAAGCTCATCACTCAAATAAAATTTTCAGGTCATCCAGAATCATTTCAAATAGATAAAACAGCAAAAAAGCTTTATGTAAACGTTCCCGATGAAAAGCAAATCGATGTAATTGATTTAAGCCAAAACAAAATTCTTGCACAATGGAAATTAAGTGAAGCAAGTGCAAATTTTCCGATGGCGTTGGATGAAGCAAATCATCGCTTGTTTATCGGTTGCAGGCATCCTTCAAAACTTTTGGTGTTGAATAGTGGAACAGGAAATATAATTTCATCATTGGATATAGATGGCGATACCGATGATATTTTTTACAATGCATCAGCAAAAGAAATTTATGTAAGCTGTGGAAGCGGTTTTGTTGATGTGTTTAATCAAATTGATGCTAATCATTATTCATCAAACGGAAAAACTAAAACAAATTCCGGGGCAAGAACTTCTTTGCTTATTCCTGAACTTCACCAGTTAATTATTGCTGCACCAGCACGTGCAGGCAGCAGTGCTCAACTAATGATTTTTAAAACTAAGTAAAAATGAAAAAATTAATCTTCTTCTTATCTGCTGCAATGTTTACAATAAACAGCTTTGCACAAATTGACAGCACAGCATTGAATAATGTGTTTGGTAAAAAAGGAACAGTTACGAATAATGTTTATAAAATATCATATCCACGTTCTGACTTAAAAGTAAAGGTTGGAAATTTTTTAGTTGCACCCGGACTTGCGTTGGGTACATGGGTTGGTATTATAAATATGGGCGATCATGCAATGATGATGGGCGATCTTGTATTGCTTGATGCTGAAGTGCCAAAGGTGATAAATAAACTGGTGGGAGAAAATCTTGAAGTAACGGCAATTCACAATCATCTTATAAATGAAATACCTGCTGTCAAATATGTGCACTATCATGGCGAAGGCAATGCAACAGAATTAGCACAAAAGATAAAAGCAGTTTTACAGGTTACTGCAACTCCACTTTCTTTTTCATCTGCACCAGCTCAAACACAAAATATAGATTGGAGCAAAGTAACAGCGATACTTGGTACAGGAAAACAAAATGGAAAATTGTTGCAATATGCATTTCCCCGCAATGAAAAACTTACAGAAAGTGGAATGGAAATGCCGCCTTCTATGGGTATGGCAACATCTGTAAATTTTCAAATGGACGGAAACAAAGCAGCCGTAACCGGCGATTTTGTTTTGCTGGCCGATGAAGTAAATCCTGTTGTAAAAGCGCTTACAGAAAATGGCATTACTCCAACAGCAATTCACACCCACATGCTTCACGATGAACCTCATTTATTCATGATGCATTTTTGGGCAATAGATAACCCTGAAAAATTAGCACAGGGTTTAAAGGCAGCGTTGGATAAAACAAATTCTAAAAAATAATCATTGCTTCGCACCGAAGTCATCGGCCCACACATGATGCAGGAATGGAGGAAAACAATGAACCGGCATGAAGAAACTGAGTTATTTTTAAACGAACAAGAGGCTAAAGTATTTCTCGAAAAAATAGTTCTGAAACTTATAATTCATTAATAGCTATCAATCTTTATGAAGTATTATTATACTTGTATTTTTTTCATTGTTAGTACGGTTTATTCATTTGGTCAATCACCTTCAATACTTGAAAAACTTATAGAGCAATCAAATAAATATTATGCAGCAAACAAAGCCGCTTCTTTACGTACACTTGCAGCAGAAGCACAAGTTGAAGTTATCAGGAATCAATACAAACCTCAATTACAGGCAGCTTACCAGTTAAACTACGCCACTTATAACAATATTACGGGCATGGTGTTTCCTTCTTTTATCACACCAATAAGTGGGCCTCCTGCAATTAATAATTCTTATAGTGGTGTTTTCGGTAGTGCCGCAGCTCTTTTGGCAAAATGGGATGTAGCAACTTTCGGTTACCAAAAATCTTTGTTGAAACAAGCTGCCACTCAAGCAAACGTATTTAAAGCAAAAGAGTTATTGCAACAGTTCAGACAGAATGTGCAGTTATGCAGTACTTATTTAGATTGGCTGCTGGCAAATAGATTGATTAAAGTATATCGCAATAATTTGAATCGTGTTGATACGGCGCTACAGTTGTCCAGCGCACTTACCCAAAAAGGATTACGCCCCGGCACAGATAGTGCTTCATGGAGTTCTGAATATGCAAAAGCCAGAGTGCTGCTGGAACAGCAGGAGAAATCGGCCAAAACTTTATTTATACAACTGCAGCAATTTGTTGGATTAGATACAAACCTTGTTGGTTCAGATACAGCATTGCTCAATAAACTTCCGGGTTTTTCCGCGGAAAACAGCGCATTGCAAAGCCCCGAATTACAAGCGCTTCAACAGGAAATAGAAAATCAAAAAAGCGGAATAACTGTATTACAGCAATCAAAGAAGCCATTACTTTCTTTGTATGGAACCGGCTATGCAAGAGGCTCAGATGTGGAAGCGACGAACGATGTAAAAGCGTTCCAGGGTTTATATTTTCAACGATATAATTATGGCGTTGGCGCACAGTTATCAATTCCTTTATTTGAAGGTTCAAGAACAAAGGTGAAGATCAGCCAGCAACAACAATTGGTGAATGCAGCGTCGGAAGATTATAGCCTGATGCAATGGCAACTGCAAAAAGAAACAGAAGAAGCAGATACAACTTTGGAAAGTGCTATTGGTATTGTTTCGCTTACTCAATCACAGCAACAATCAGCCAGCTTCTTATTTAACGCAATTACTGCAAGATACAAAGCGGGATTAGTTAGTTATGCTGATGTAGTATTAGCACAACAACAATTAATACAGGCAGAGAGTGATGTAGAAAAATCGAGATGGGAAGTATGGAAAGCGTTACTGTATAAAGCGTCTGTATTAGGTGATTTGACTTTTTTCACAAAACAATTTCAATAGGCTTTGTCCAGATAACAG
>JAICKT010000055.1 GCA_025927795.1 Parafilimonas sp.
AGGAAGTTATGAAGGTATTATTCCAATGTTGAAAAGATGGTTCTCCTCATCTTACAGCACGGAAGTTTTACGTGATTGGGTTCAAAAATATATGACGCTGAAAACCTGCGCTACATGCAACGGTGCACGATTAAAAAAAGATAGCCTTTGGTTTTTGGTTGATGGAAAAAACATTTCAGAATTAAGTGAAATGAATTTGGATAAGCTGTATGCATGGATTGATGGCATCGAATTAAGATTAAGCAACAAGCAACGCAAGATTGCAAAAGATGTTATAAAAGAAATTCGTGAACGTTTAACTTTTTTGCTGAATGTTGGATTAACTTATCTCACATTAAATCGTGCATCAAAAACATTAAGTGGTGGTGAAAGCCAGCGCATAAGATTAGCAACACAAATTGGTTCGCAGTTACAGGGCATTACTTATATTTTAGATGAGCCTTCCATTGGTTTACATCAAAGAGATAATCATCGTTTAATATCAGCTTTGCAAAACCTGCGTGATATTGGAAATAATATTCTTGTTGTTGAACATGATAAAGATATTATGCTCGCTGCAGACCATTTAATTGATGTCGGACCCAAAGCAGGTTTTCATGGCGGAAGGATTGTTGCCGCAGGAACGCCAAAAAATATGCTGAAGCTTAATACACTTACTGCAGGTTATCTTAACGGCATTCATACAATTGCAGTTCCTGAAGAGCGCAGAAAAGGTAATGGTAAAAAGCTTGTATTAAAGGGCGCAAAAGGCAACAACTTAAAAAATGTTGATGCTGAATTTCCATTGGGAAAATTTATTGTAGTAACCGGTGTAAGCGGCAGCGGTAAATCAACATTAATTAATGAAACATTATATCCTGTTTTATCAAAGCATTGTTACAATTCAAAAACACTTCCGCTTGAACATAAAAGCATAAAAGGTTTAGAGCATATAGATAAGGTAATTGAAATTGATCAGTCGCCGATTGGCAGAACGCCGCGCAGTAATCCTGCAACATACTGCGGTTTTTTTACTGATATAAGAACATTGTTTGCATCTATTCCAGAAGCAAAAATTCGCGGTTATAATGCCGGGCGTTTTTCCTTCAATGTAAAAAGTGGAAGATGCGATGTTTGCCAGGGCGGCGGCATGCGAGTAATAGAAATGAATTTTTTACCCGATGTTTATGTGCCTTGCGAAAAATGCAATGGCAAACGTTATAACCGCGAAACACTGGAGATTCGTTATAAAGGAAAATCAATTTCTGATGTATTGAATATGACAGTAGAAGAAGCAGTTGAATTTTTTCAAACTGTGCCTTATATCTATCGGAAAATAAAAGTGCTGGAAGAAGTTGGGCTTGGATATATAACGCTTGGGCAAAGCGCTGTTACATTAAGCGGTGGCGAAGCGCAACGTGTAAAACTCGCAACTGAATTATCAAAACGCGATACTGGAAAAACATTTTATATTTTAGATGAACCCACAACAGGCTTGCATTTTGAAGACATACAACATCTCTTAAATGTATTGAATAAACTGGTTGATCGCGGCAATACAGTTTTGGTTATTGAACACAATCTTGATGTAATAAAAGTTGCTGATCATATTATTGACCTCGGCCCTGAAGGCGGCGATGGTGGCGGTAAAATTTTATTTGAAGGCACACCTGAAGAACTCATCAAAAATAAAGAAAGTCATACAGCAAAATTTTTAAAAGCAGAGTTGAATTAAGCTTACTCAAACTGTATCATAATAGAACCGCTTGTTGTGCGTTTTAATATCATTATATTTTTTTAATGATAATTGATATTATTTTTTTATTGCTGCTTGCCTTTGCAATTATTAAAGGAATCAGCCGTGGTTTTATAGTTGCTGTGTTTTCATTTCTTGCCATTATTATTGGTGTTGCTGCAGCTATGAAGCTTTCTTACATTGTTGCAAACTGGTTACAGCATTCATTTAACACAGGTAAACAATGGTTGCCTTTTTTATCTTTCTTAATTGTATTAATTGGTGTAATTTTTTTGGTTCGTTTATTGGCTAATCTTATACAAAAAGCCATAAACTTTTCTATGCTTGGCTGGTTAAATAAATTGGGTGGGATTTTTTTATATACATTATTGTATATTTCTGTTTACAGCATCTTTATTTTTTATTTAACTAAAATGGGCATCATAAAGCTTGAAACTATCGAGGCCTCATACACATATTCATTTATTGAACCATTAGGGCCAAAAATTATAAATCTAATAGGAGAGCTAATCCCAATTTTTAAAAATTTATTTCAACAGCTCTCTGATTTTTTTGGCAGTGTTGCATTCAAACATAGTTAGATATCCTTATTCATCAAATAAATATTATTTTAGCGCATTACAGTTTACAGTGATTGTAACTTTGCAAAAGAATTAGAGCTAATAAAATGCAATACGAATTAAAACATTTAGAGAAATTTAAATTTGTAGAAGAAGGCGAAGGTGAAATCCTGATTTTATTGCATGGGCTTTTTGGAGCGCTCAGCAATTTTGAAAGTATCATAGATCATTTTAAAAATAAGTATAAGGTTGTTGTGCCGATGCTCCCTATGTTTGAGCTTGACTTGCTACATACTTCTGTTAGCGGCTTTGCAAAATATATCAATAAGTTTATAGAAAAAAAAGGTTATACAGATTATCATTTGTTAGGTAATTCGCTGGGCGGACATATTGCACTTGTTCATATTTTAAAACATCCTGAAAGAATAAAATCTTTAATCTTAACCGGCAGCTCCGGCTTATATGAAAGCGGAATGGGTGATTCTTATCCGCGGCGCGGGGATTATGAATATGTTAAGAAAAAAACACAGGTAACGTTTTATGATCCTGCAACTGCAACACCGCAATTAATTGATGAGGTTTATCAAATGTGTAATAATCGCCTTCAGTTAATTCGCATTCTTGCATTGGCTAAAAGTGCAATAAGAAATAATCTCGGCGAAGAGTTAGGCCAAATAAAACAACCAACATTATTGGTTTGGGGCAACCAGGATACGGTTACACCACCCTTTGTTGCGCAGGAATTTCATAAACTGATACCAAACAGCGAACTTAAATTTATTGACAAATGTGGTCACGCACCCATGATGGAACAACCTGCAGAATTTAATGTTATACTTGAAGCGTTCCTCACAAAAATTAAAGCTTCTGCTGCAACTTTGGTGTAAATTTTTTTGTCTTAAAAAAAATAACGGAATATATGTTGGTATCAGAAATAGCACAATCTACAGTTCCCGTATTACATTATAGTGATACAATAGAACAAGCTATTGAGATATTCGAGCAAAATAATTTTCAACATCTGCCTGTAATAAACGAAGAAAAATTCGAAGGTTTAATAAGTCTTGACGAGTTGTTATCTGCTGAAGATGCAGAAACCATAAGCACAATTGGCAATAAATTTATTCACATAAGTATTAGCAGTAACCAGCATTTTTTATCTGCATTAAAAATTATGGCAGGTTATAATATTTCAGTGTTGCCTGTGCTTTCAGCAAACAATGAATATTCCGGCGCAGTTTTACGGCAGGATTTATTGAATGCTTTATATACGTATTTAAATTGTGATGAACCAGGTGGAATTTTTGTAATAGAAATGGACAAGCAAAAATTTTCTGTAGGTGAATTATGCAGGCTTGTAGAAACAAACGATGCTTTTGTAACACAACTGAATACTTATACTGAACAAATCTCAGGTTTGTTTATTGTAACTATTAAAGTAAGCAAAACGGAGATTTCAGATATACTCGCTACACTGCAGCGTTATGATTATACAGTGCGTTATTATTTTGGCGAAGAATTATATGAAAACGAATTGAAAGAAAACTTTGATAATCTTATGGCATATCTGAATGTTTAATTCTTATTACCCTGCCCTTGTTAATTTCTAAATACTTATTTTCAATAACTCCTATTACTCTATTTTTACTTTTCACCGTAAAATTTTATTCACGCGGATGAAGTTTGCCCGTATCAGTTTTATAATTTTTTTAGTTTGCTTTTATAAAATCAGTTCAGCGCAAACTGATTCTTCAAACCTCATTCAAATAGCTGCCGATACAATTAAGGCAGATGACACCTCATCTTTATTTATAGCAAGCATATCTATTTACGGAAATAATAAAACAAAGAATTTTATTATTGAAAGAGAAATTCCGTTTAAGCAAGGAGATTATGTTGCTGCAAAAGATATTCAAAAAAAACTCGAAACAGCAAAAGAGCAATTGATTAATACAAGCTTGTTTCTTGATGTATCGGTTTTTATTCAAAACAGGTATGGGCAATTTGTTTTTATAACAGTGTATCTGAAAGAGAGATGGTATATTTTTCCCCTCCCATACTTCAGCCTTGTAGATAAAAATATAAATACATGGTGGGTTACGTATAATCATAGTTTAAAACGGGCGAATTATGGAATAAAATTTTTGCATAATAATATTTCAGGGCGTAATGATAAGTTTACGCTTTGGCTTATTACGGGTTATACGCGCCAGATATCATTAAAATATGAACGTCCTTATTTTGATGCAAAGCTGCAGAACGGCTACAACATATATTTTAATTATACGCAACAGCACGAATTAAATTATGCAACCAGCCTAAGCAAGCAACAATTTTTTAAACCAGACAGTTCTTTTTTTGTGCGGCACGGCATAATTGCACAGGCAGATTATGTGTACAGACCCGCATTACGTACAAGACATATTTTCAGCGTTGGGTTTACTACAGAAAATTTATCTGATACCATTATTAAGCTTAACCCGAATTATCTTCCTGTTGGTAAAACAAAAGTTGCTTTTCCTTTGTTTGGATATACGCTTCAATATTTTCATGCAGATTATAATGCTTATCCAACCAAAGGATTTTTGGGACAAGCTGCATTCTCTTATCGCGGCAGTTTTAATTCCGGAATAAATTTAACACAGTTGCAATTGATAAGCTCTTATACAATACCTGTATTACCCAAAACGCAAATACAGTTTAAAGAAGGAGCAATATTAGATCTGCCTTTTAATCAGCCATTTTATAATAAAAAAATGTTTGGTTATGGCGGCATTTTTATGCGCGGATATGAATATTATGTTATTGATGGTGTGGCAGGTTTTGTTGAACGCACAACTGTTCAGCATCAATTACTGCAGTTTAATTTAAATTTGAAGAGTGAAAAACAGGAACTGGATTTGCCGCTTACATTTTATGGTAAAATTTTTGGTGATGTAGGATATGCTTATGATAAGAATGCCGGCAACAGTTTGCTTAATAATAAGCTAATCCATAGCTGGGGCTTTGGTTTCGATTTGATTACGTTCTATGACATAGTTTTTAAATTCGATTACAGTTTTAACCAGCTTGGGCAAAGCGGCTTGTTTATACATGTACGTACAGATTTTTGATTAATTATCTGTACAAAAAAATTTTAGATGTTATCTTTAATATCAAAACAAAACTAATCCACCTTACAGCTTCGTTTTTAATCAACTATAAAATCCACAAATGAAAGTAGCTATTTACAGCAGGGGAAATGAGCAGGAACTAAAAGATGAATTGCAGGAATTGATAGGAGAACTTTCAAAAAATAATATAGAGGTGTTATTGCATTTTTCGCTTGCAAGATTTTTACAACCCGATGCAATAAATAATTTTCAGTTTTTTTCATCATCTGATGAATTAGATCAAACAGTTGATTTTTTAATGAGTCTTGGCGGAGATGGAACTATTTTAGATACAGTAACGCTTATAAAAAATAAAAATATTCCTATTCTCGGTATTAATTATGGCAGGCTTGGTTTTCTTGCAGGCATCAGCAAAACTGAACTGAAAACTGTGGTTGATGCATTGGTAAACCGTACTTATGTGGTTGATAAAAGAACCCTTATTCATTTAGATGCCGATAAAGAGTTATTTGATAACACGCCTTTTGCGTTAAATGAATTTTCATTACATAAAAGAGACATATCACCCATGATAAAAATCAACACCTATCTTAATGGTGAGTTTTTAAATACGTATTGGTGCGATGGGTTAATTGTTGCTACACCTACGGGTTCTACAGGCTACAGCTTGAGCTGTAACGGCCCGATTGTTTTTCCAGAGTCTGCAAGTTTTGTAATTACGCCGGTAGCGCCGCATAATCTTAATGTGCGTCCCATTGTTGTACCAGATAATAATATTATTTCATTTGAAGTAGAAAGCCGCAGTGATAAATTTATTTGTGCTATGGATGCACGCAGGGAAATTGTAAACACCGGTATTCAACTCGCAGTAAAAAAAGAAAAATTTACCATAAGTCTTGTGCGTCTTAATGAAAATAATTTTCTTTCTACATTGCAAACCAAGCTTACTTGGGGGCTTGATAAAAGAAATTAATTGCCATAAGCGAATTATTTACATAAGAATTTACAGCTAATTTCGTTATTACTTCAATCTTACATTTATCATGGTTAAGAAGGTTGTTATTTTAATTTTTGCAATTTGCTGTGGTACCGCTTATGGACAAACATCTTTATACGACAGTTATAAAAATGATGGCGAGTTTGGCATAGGCGTTGGAGCTGCCCATTATTTTGGAGATCTTAATACAAGCGGTGCAGTTAATCGTCCTAAATTTTCTGCCGGTTTATTTTTTATAAAACAATTCAATAACTATATTGGTTTACGCATTGCAGGTGATTATGCTTTCTTAGGATATAGCGATATTTATAGCAAAAATCAAACACAAATAAGGCGCAATCTTAGTTTTAATACAAATGTGTGGGAGCTTTCATTAAGCGGATATTTTAATTTTTTCAGATTTATTCCCGGTGTACAAGGATATAAATTTACGCCATATCTTTCTTTGGGTGCCGGTGTGTTTTCTTATGATCCTTATGCATATCTCGATGGTACAAAATATTATTTACGCCAGTTGGGCACAGAAGGTCAGAATGTTGATTCAACAAAAAAGCAATACAGTACAATGGCAGTTTGTATTCCTTTTGGCGTTGGCATAAAATACAGTATCAACCAAAATGTAAATGTATTTGCTGAGGTTGGTTACAGGTTTACCACTACAGATTATTTAGATGATGTAAGCACCACCTATGCAGGCGCATCGGCATTTGTATTAACGCATCCGGATGGTACGCAGGAAGTGGAAACGCCTGCTTATTACTTGCAGGACCGCAGTTACGAAACAGGTGAGCCGATTGGTATAAAAGGCAGGCAGCGGGGCAACAGTTCTCAAAAAGATGCTTATGTTATATTTCATGTAGGTATTTCTTTTAATCTCAGTTCATATAAATGTCCAACAGCAGGTCCTTCGTTTCAACCTTCTTCCAAACATTAAATACTATTGCATTTCTTTTTAACAGCAGTTCGTTTTTTAAATTATTAACTTTGTGCATTAGCTGCCATTTATGGAAGAAGATGTCAAAGAAAGAATTGATTTAACTCGCGTTCCCAATCACATTGCAATTATTATGGATGGCAATGGCCGTTGGGCAAAAGAAAAAGGTCACGACAGATTATACGGCCATTATCACGGCGTTGAAAGTGTACGCAATATTTTAGAAGGCTGCGCCGATTTAAATATCCGCTACTTAACCCTGTATGCATTTAGCACTGAAAATTGGGAGAGACCAAAGGATGAAGTAGAAGGTTTGATGGAATTATTGGTTGATACAATAAGAAAAGAAGTTGAAACACTCAATAAAAATAATATAAAGCTTCACGTAATTGGCGATATAGATACTTTACCTGCTTTTGCAAAAAATGAATTGGAAGAAGCACTTGCTGAAACAAGCCAAAACAATAAATTCAATCTTATACTCGCACTTAGTTATAGCAGCAGATGGGAATTGGTGAATGCTGTAAAAAATATTGCGCTTGATGTAAAGCAAGGCAACCTGCAGCCTGAGGATATTAGCCAGGATACATTACAGGGCTATCTTTCTACAAGCGAATTTCCAGATCCTGAATTAATGATACGTACCAGTGGTGAATACAGAATAAGTAATTTCTTATTATACCAGCTTGCTTATGCAGAATTATATTTTACTTCAACCCGCTGGCCGGATTTTAGAAAAGAACATTTATACGAAGCGATTATAGATTTTCAAAATCGTCGCCGCCGTTTTGGAAAAACAGACGAACAATTACATAATCAGTTGCAGGAATCATCCATGCATTAATACTGGTTTGATTTAACAAACACTTTTAATTATTCAGGTTAATTTGCCTCACTTTTTCGTGTACAAAATCAGCCAGACATTATCAACATAATATATTAACCATTACCGCGGATGCAATCTTTTTATAGAATTTCCTTTTTTCTTTTTGGTTGC
Organism: Parafilimonas sp.; assembly: GCA_025927795.1. Taxonomy (GTDB): domain Bacteria; phylum Bacteroidota; class Bacteroidia; order Chitinophagales; family Chitinophagaceae; genus Parafilimonas. The sequence goes on from JAICKT010000055.1 coordinate 8,337, forward strand.
TTTTTTTGTGTTCAGTTTGTTCATGCACAAACACAACCGCAGACTCAGCCAGTGCTTCCGGATACGGTTATCAATCCTTTGGTAACGCGTGATACAACCGGAACGCTGAATATAAACCAGGATACTATTCCGGGTAATGTAACTTCTTTAAGTCCTGATTTATTAAATATCTATAATCAAACCACTCCAAAAAAATATAAAATTGCAGATATAAAAGTTACAGGTAATAATTATTTCGATCAGAATCTTTTGCTATCCATTGCAGGGTTAAGTGTTGGTGATGAAGTAACAATTCCGGGCGGCGATAATTTTTCCAAAGCCATTAATAAATTATGGAGCCAGAATTATTTTAGTGATGTTGCTGTTTATCTAACTTCTGTAAAAGACAATAATATAAGTGTTGAAGTACATGTTACAGAAAGACCGCGTCTGTCAAAATTTATTTTTAAAGGTGTAAAAAAATCTGAGACAGATGATTTGAAGCCAAAAACCGGGCTTGTTATAAACAGGGTTATTACTGAAAATTTAAAAAGAACAGCTTCAGATGCTATTATAAAATTTTATGCCGATAAAGGTTTTCGTAATGCTACAGTAACGGTGCAGGAGCTTCCTGATACATCGTTTCAAAATTCAGCCATGCTCGTTTTTAATGTTGATAAAGGTTCAAAAGTTAAAATAAGTGAGATAAATTTTTCTGATAATACAGTAAGCGAAACAAAGCTTAAAGCGCAGATGAAAGGTACAAAAGAAAAAAGTCATCTTACACTTTTTCCTTCAAAAGACCGAACTATATATGATGATACTACGCGCTATCATTTTCATGATTATATTAAAGATTGGGGATTTTTATCTTACACAAAAACCCGCGATTTTCTTGAGCCTTACATAAAAATAAAACCTTTCTCATCAGCCAAATTTGATCCTAAAAAATTTGCAGACGATAAAGAAAAAATAATTGACTATTATAATTCGCTTGGATATAGAGATGCTGCGATTGTAAAAGACACAGAATACATTCCAAAGAATTCAAACAACATGCACATTGATATGCAGGTTGATGAAGGACATAAATATTATTTTGGAAATGTAAGTTGGAGTGGCAATACAAAATATCCTGATTCTTTACTTACTGTTTTGCTTGGTATAAAAAAGGGAGATACTTACAACAGCGATATTCTTGATAAAAAATTAGGCTTAACTATATCACCTGAAGGTGGTGATATTAGTGGTCTTTATATGGATGATGGTTATCTTTTCTTTCATGTTGATCCTACGGAAACAGCAGTGTATAATGATACGATAGATTATAATATTAAAATTTACGAAGGTCCGCAGGCAACATTTAAGAATATAAAAATTTCAGGTAACGACAGAACAAAAGAATATGTTATCCGGCGTGAATTAAGAACGCTGCCTGGTGAAAAATTCAGCCGTTCAGATGTAATTCGCTCGCAGCGTGAAATTGCCAATCTTGGATTTTTTAACCAGGAAAAAATTGTGCCCGATATTGTTCCGGACCAGGATAATGGTACAGTTGATCTTACATGGCAGGTTGAAGAAAAATCTGGTGACCAGCTTGAACTGAGTGCAGGTTTTGGCGGCGGCATTGGCGTTACCGGAACACTTGGTGTAACATTCAATAATTTCTCCGCAAATAATTTTTTCCGCAAAGGTGGATGGAAAGATGGCTTACCAGTTGGCGATGGGCAAAAATTAAGTTTGCGTGTACAAAGTAATGGCAGGGCATATCGTTCGTACAATGCATCTTTTACTGAGCCCTGGTTAGGCGGTAAACATCGTAACGCATTTTCTGTAAGTATTTACGATACAAAATTTGCTAACGCTTATGATCCTACAACCGGTACTTATACAAAGCAGGCAGCAGATACATCTTTCTTTAGAACAACAGGTTTTTCACTTGGTTTATCAAAACAATTAAAATGGCCTGATGATTATTTTCAGGCTGGCGTGTCTTTGGAATATGCGCGTTATCAGCTTAAAAATTATTACATAGACCCAACAAATCTTCCCGGCTTTAATAACGGTTTTTCAAACAATATAAGCTTGAAGTTTACACTGCAGCGCTATTCAGAAGACCAACAGATTTTTCCGAGAACCGGTTCAAACTTTTTACTAACACTGCAATTAACGCCTCCATTTTCTTTGATAGATAAGAACATTGTAAACTGGAAAAACCCTTATGAGCTTGTAGAATATCATAAGTGGCGGTTTACAGGAGAATGGTTTGTGCCGCTTGGCAGAGCCACTGGGCCTGATCATAATAAACAATTTGTTTTGAAGATGGCAGCGAAATATGGTTTTATCGGGCGTTATAATAATCAGTTGAACATCTCTCCTTTTGAACGTTTCCAGGTTGGTGATGCCGGTTTAAGTAACAGCTATGCGTTGTTGGGTTATGATATAATTGCGCAACGTGGTTATCCTGTTTATCAAACTTCAGATCCAAAAGTAAATCCGGATCAACAAGGTGCCTCTGAGTACTTTACAATTTTCAATAAATATACACTTGAGCTTCGCTATCCTTTTGCCCTAAATCCAAGCAGTACAATTTATGGCTTAACATTTTTTGAAGCAGCTAACGGCTGGTATTCGTTTAAAGATTATAACCCTTTTCGCCTGCGGCGTTCTGTTGGTGTTGGCGTAAGATTTTTCTTGCCAATGTTTGGTTTATTAGGGTTTGATTATGGTATTGGATTAGACAGGTATGGTGTTAACAGTGGTATAGGAAGCAATTCTCTTAAAGATGTGGGACGCTTTACATTTATGCTGGGCTATGAGCCGGATTAACTATATTTATCTTAGTATATAATAATTAAATATTGTTATTATGAAGAACATATTGTTTGCATTATTTTTTGTACTGGGTGGTGCAGTTGCAACCCATGCACAACGATATGCAATAATTGATACAAAATATATTTTAAGCAAATTACCTGAATATGTGGATGCAGATAAAAAGCTGCAGGCAATAAGTGATCAATGGCAAAAAGAAATTGATAACATGCAGGCGCAGCTTAATGATATGTATAAAAATTATGATGCAGAACAATACATGTTAAGCGACGATCTTAAAAAAAAGCGGGAAGACGAATTGTATAATAAAGAAAAAGAAGTAAGGGATTTGCAGAAGCGCCGCTTTGGTTACCAGGGCGATCTTTTTACAGAAAGAGAGAAACTTGTAAAGCCGATACAGGATAAAGTTTATAACGCTGTGCAAAAAATGGCAGTAGCACATGGATATGATTTTGTGCTTGATAAAAGTGAAGGAATTACTGTTATCTTTGCCGACCCAAAATTAGACCGCAGCAACGACATACTGCAGGAATTGGGAATTAAAAATTAAAAACATTTAAATTAAACAATAACAACTCTCATGAAAAAGTTTTTTTTGGTTTCTCTTGCTCTTTGTATTTTTTTAATTGCTTCACAAAATTTACATGCCCAAACGGCTGCACTTAAAATTGGTGTTTTTGATATTGATTTGATGGTACGAGCATTGCCGGAATATCGTAATGTAGATAGTCTTACAGCAAATTATGAACAAGATACTTTAGGTGCTCAATACCAGGAATATCAAGGCGAATATCAACGCCTTGACAGTACTTTTAAAGCTGATTCTGCAGCAAAAAGACCGCAAAGCGTTTTAGATTACAGTAACAATCTCAGACGACAAATGGCATATACACTTGTTTATTGGCAACAAATTGCACAACAAAAATCTGATCAATACAGAGGTTCTTTAGCTCAACCTTTATATGCGAAAGTGGTTTCTGCGTACAAGAAAGTTATAGCAGCCAATAAATATTCCCTTATTTTAAAACCTAATACGTATGAGGTAGGCGGAACAACACGACTTGAAAATTTATTTCCGTTAGTGGCAAAAGAAATGGGTGTAACAATTGATCCTAATTTAACAGTTGATTTAAACCAGGCGTTGCAGGAGGCAGGGACAACTACTAATCCGCAGCAAAAAGCAGGTACTGGTAAACCATAACTCAATCTATATAATTCTTAAAAGGCTTTGCAGTTCGCAAAGCCTTTTTATTTTACGCAACTTCTTCTTTTGCAGTCTTACTGTATTCATCCATTAGTTTCCGCTGCAGATCATAAGGCACTGGTGCGTACTCAGAAAACCTGCTTCTGAATTTTGCACGTCCTTGCGTTAATGATCGTAATGAAGATGAATAGCCATCCATTTCTGCAAGCGGTACTTTGGCCACCACTTTTTGAAAATGGCCTTCTGCATCTATGCCTTCAACAATTGCACGGCGTGTTTGTAAATCGCCCATAACAGCACCGGTTAAATCATCAGGGCATAACACTTCTACTTTATAAACGGGTTCAAGAATTTGCGGGTCTGCATCTTTAAATGCCTGCCTGAAGGCTTGCAATCCCGCAATCTTAAATGAAATATCATTGCTGTCAACCGGGTGCATTTTTCCATCATACACACATACACGAATATCACGTGCATAAGAGCCGGTAAGCGGTCCGTTATGCATTTTTTCCATTACTCCTTTTAATATTGATGGAAGAAAACGAGCATCAATAGCGCCACCAACAATGCAATTATAAAACACTAATTTCCCACCCCAATCCAGGTCATGAGTTTCGCGGCCACGCACATTTAAACCATGCGGTTCGGGTATGCCTTCATGCCAGGGTTCAATACGCATATATACTTCACCAAACTGCCCGGCACCACCACTTTGTTTTTTATGGCGATAACTTGCATCTGCTTCTTTGCGTATTGTTTCGCGATAAGGAATACGTGGCTTAACAAATTTTACATCCAGTTTAAAATGGTGTTCAATTTTCCATTTGGCAACTGCCAAATGCATATCGCCCTGGCAGTGAATTAAAATTTGTTTTAATTCAGGTGAAAATTCAACAAGCAGTGTGGGGTCTTCTTCTCTTAATTGATGCAATGCCTGCGATAGTTTTTCTTCTTCACCTTTTTTTACTGCTTCAACTGCAACGGTAATATTTGGTGGCGGAAATTCAATCGGTTTTAATTCATAATTTTTCCCTTTTGCATGGAGCGTATTATTTACATGTGTATTTTTTAGTTTGAGTGTTGCACCTATATCACCTGCACAAAGTTCGTTTACTGTTGTACGTTTGTTTCCTTCAACCAAAAACAATTGATTTATTTTTTCTGAAACATTTGTACTCTCATTTTCTAATTCCATTCCGCTTTTAATACAACCGGAAAACACTTTAAAAAATGATAACTCGCCTACATGCGGCTCACTTACTGTTTTATAGATAAACATGCATGCAGGTCCATTTTCATTGCAGGGTAAATCTTCTCCTTTAATTGTTTTTTGCGGAGGCATTTCATTTGCGCTTGGGCAAACGTTATCAATAAATCCCATCAGCCTTCCGCTGCCCATATTGCGTTCAGCACTTAAACAGAATAATGGAAATATATCGTGATTAATCATTGCTTTTTTTAAACCTGCTTTCATCTCATCTTCATCAAGCTCGCCTTTATCAAAATATTTTTCCATCAGGCTTTCATCATTGCTCGCAATTGCTTCAACTAATTCTCGGTGCAGTTTATCTGCTTTATCTTTTTCTTCGTCAGGAATAAAAAGTTTTTCAGGTTTGCCACCTGTATCTTTAAATTTATACATCGTCATGCGCAGCACATCAATTATTTCATGAAAGCCGGCGCCTTGCTGCCGCGGATATTGTACCACCTGTACATTGTTTCCAAAATGATTCTTTGCCTCTGCAACAGTGCGGTCAAAATCTGCATCATCTTCATCTAATTTATTCACTGCAAAAATCATCGGTGTTTTAAACTGTTCTGTATATTCCCAAATAATATCAGTACTTACTTCAACACCCATTTCTGCATTCAGCAACATAACACCGGTGTCTGCAACACGAAGTGCGGAAATTACTTCGCCAACAAAATCATCGTAACCCGGCGTGTCAATAATATTTATTTTATAGCCGCGCCATTTTGTATGCAGCAGTTTACTAAAAATAGAATTGCCGCGTTCCTGTTCCAATTCATGATAATCGCTTATAGAATTTTTTTCGGAAACAGAACCGCGGCGTGTCGTCAATCCGGCTTCATACAACATGCACTCCGCTAATGTTGTCTTGCCAGAGCCGGCATGGCCGAGCAAGACAATAGATTTTACGTGTGAGGTATCAAATTCAGGCATTGCAAAAAGTTTTTATCGTTATTGAAAAAGTCATTAAACTTTATGAATAGTATTATACTAAGCCGACAAGTTTATGGTCATAAAATTCAATGATAAAAAATAAGGAGCTTACTCCGGTTTAAAAGATTTATACAATTAATGTATAACGTTTACAAAATGATTCAGGTCGTTGCGTAATTCGCTTAATGTGCTTTCAAGCGACTGATAATTGTCGTAAAGATTTTCGTGATACGCAGAAATATTATCAGAGAATTGAACATCTGCATTTCCCGAGACCTCAGAATGCAGTTTGCGGTCGTGCAATTTTACCGCATGTTTTAAATCGTGTATATTAATAAGCTGAATGTGCAACTGGTTTTGGAGGTGTTCCAGTTCTGATTGTTCTTCTTTGGATAGTGGGTGATTTACCGCTTGTTGTAAAGTTGTTTGCATTTGTTGCAATTCATTACGATGGGAACGCAAGGTTTCTCTCCAATCGTTGCATTCCCTGGTAAATTGTGAGATTTCTGTCTGAACCATGGGATAAAATTTTAGTGAAGAATTTCCCGTTTAAAACGGGACGAATCGCACAACTAATGTAGAACTAAATTTTTTAAATTCAAGCTAATTTTTTGTGCGTTAAAATGGTTTTTTATCTGAACCTTTACCATTTTATTGTGCGTAAATATCCTTAATGTTTATTTGTATTTCAAGTGCAGGTAAATTAATTGTTGTTTCAG
>JAICKT010000281.1 GCA_025927795.1 Parafilimonas sp.
AGCGCCGCACGATATTGGAAATTCACGCATAGAAGAGTGCCGCAGTCTTTATCATTTTTCAATCCCTCACTCACAATATAAAAATGCGCTTGATTATAATAAACCAATTGCTGAAAATATAAATACGCTTATTATAGATAATATAGGCATGCTTAAATTTTTATACCGTTATGCAACTGTATGTTACGTAGGTGGTGGTTTTGGTAATGATGGAATACACAATATTTTAGAAGCTGCTGTTTATTATAAGCCTGTTTTGTTCGGGCCTGAATTTGATAATTTTTCAGAAGCAATACAACTTGTTGAAAAAGGCGGCGCTTTTGATGTAGAAGATGCGCTGGAACTGGAAAAGCAATTGGAAGATTTGCTAACTGATGAAAATTTTTATAAAGAAGCCTGCAACATTTCCGGTGACTACGTGAAAAGCAATATAGGAGCAACTGCTGTAATTATTCAATACATTCAGGAGAATCTGCGTTTAACCAATTCATCAAATAGTTGAACAGCTTCATGGTCGTCAGGCCAGGCAAGCTTTAATTTTAATTCGCGCTTAATCCAGAATTCGGCTTCACCATAAATATTAAAACTGTTAATGGTTTTTATGCTGCGCTCGTACATTGTTTCATCGCCGCGAAAAAGCTCGTTAATAAAAACATAGCGATCATTAATGCCAATTGCTTTGCGCAAATCTTTTATTGGTGCACCTTTAATTGAGTGCCCAATTTCTTTGTACGAAGCAGAAGATTTAAGCTTATCATTCAGGCTTTCACCATTAGCAGCAATTGTTTCGTTAATCTCCTGTTGTTTAAGTGCGAGTGTTGGTATCTCCAACATCGGATCGAAAAAAGATTCGCTAGTTTCCTGTTCTTCAGGTTCTTGTTGCTTTTGCGGTTTTGCATTTTCAACATTAATCTTTATTTCTTCTTTCTGCTTGGATAAAACCTCTGGTTTAGCTTCTGCAACAAAAGAATGCGATTGATGAAAAGCGGGATAAAAAACAGAAACAACCGATGAAAGATTTTCGTATTCTTCTTCATCAGCATTTTGCAATTCTGATAAAAGCAATTGTGCTGTTACCAGTAATTTTTCTCTATTTGCATTATTGCGGTATTGTGCAAGCAAACGATCAATCAACACACCAACTCTTTCCATAAGATAATTTATTTTTGAAAATAATATTACCTGCCTTCGGGGTAGGCAGGCTAAGGTACAACGTTACAATTATAATTTTATTTTAAATGTTTATTGAACCTTCTGTTTATGGCACAAAGCGCGGATGGATTGAAGTGATTTGCGGGGCAATGTTCAGCGGAAAAACTGAAGAATTAATTCGAAGATTAAAACGTGCCCGTATTGCTAATTTAAAAACAGAAATTTTTAAGCCTGCAATGGATAATCGCTATCATGAATTGAATGTGGTAAGTCATGATGCAAATTTTATCATATCACAGCCTGTTACAAATGCAAAAACTATATTGTTAATGGCGCAGGATATAGACGTTGTTGGTATTGATGAAACGCAGTTTTTTGACGATGAGATTTGCGATGTTTGTGAAAAGCTTGCATTAAATGGAACGCGTGTAATTGTTGCAGGTCTCGACATGGATTATTCGGGCAAGCCATTTGGTTGTATGCCGCAACTGCTTGCCATTGCAGATTATATAACCAAACTTCATGCAATTTGTGTACACTGCGGAAATATTGCCAATTTTTCTTATCGTAAAACAAAACAAACTGGACAGGTTGTATTAGGTGAAACAGATATTTATGAACCAAGATGCAGAGTTTGCTATGAGAAAGGAGATGATTTGAATTAAGACAATAAGAATGGTAAAATATCCTTTTATAATTCTTTCCTTATTGTGCATATTTTCTGAATGCGGAGAAGGTAAGCAAAAAGAAAATGAAACTACTGAGGAGATCAATCATTTAAATCAAAATCGGGTTGTTTGTAATCAAATACTTCAGCCCTTTGAAGATGCTAAATTAAAAATGATCAATGCATGCCACGTAGTCTTTAACGATTCAATTAATAACATATTAAGTTTAAAAATTGGATCGGGTGAGTTAAGTGCAATAACAAATTTTGATATGGATACCAGCGAATATTTGAAGTATGATATCAATAACGATACTATTAATATTGATTTTTATTTTCTCAATCATCCGGATAACAATTATAAAACGGAAATATCAGATAGTAATGGTGTATACAGGTTTTTATTAAAGCCAGTTGGAAAATTTACTACTCAATTTGCTCCACGTCTTCATAAGTTCACATGGATATTTCTCTCCAAACAAAATACTAAGAAATTTTCTTTTAAACTTTTAGATTAAAGTGAATATGCGAAAAACAGTCTTGTCAATATTTTTTTGGTTGATATTTTTTTCATCTTCAGCCCAATCCATCAATGATTACAACAACTATTTGCAAAATCACAATCAAGTTGTTTTTGTAAAAGCAAATTCAGATTCTACAATTAACGGAACAATGTTTTTATATGAGAGAAAAAATCATCGCAAACAATGGAAGTTTAAAGATTCATTTGATATTGTTGTTGGAAAAAATGGTTTGGGAAAAGACAGAACATCATCTATCAATCTAAATAATATTACACCTGTAAAACATGAAGGCGATGGAAAATCGCCCGCTGGTATTTTTCCGCTCGGCCCTGTTTTTAGTTATCATAAATTAAAACATGTGCACATGCCTTTTGTGCAGGTTGATACTAATTTTTATTGTGTGGATGATGTAAACTCATCTTATTACAACACACTTATTCGACAAGATACTGCTCAGCATAATTTCAACAGTTTCGAATACATGCGAAGGCAAGACAGTTTATATGAATATGGTGTTTGGGTAAAGTATAATAGTAATCCTGTTAGTAATGGTAACGGCTCCTGTATTTTTATTCATATATGGCGAAATGAAAATTCAGGAACAGCAGGTTGTACTGCATCAACAAAAGAAAATATTTTAAAACTTATTTACTGGCTGAATAAAAAGAAGAAACCGGTTTTATTGCAGGTTGTAAAAACTAAATCATGATTTTTTGTGAATAAGTTGATAGTTTGTATTTACTATTCACAATTGACGATTCACATACCAAAACTATATTTGCTGCAATGGCAAAAGCATCTGAAGATACACCATTAATGCAGCAGCATAAGACTATCAAACAAAAATATCCTGATGCAATTTTGCTTTTTCGCGTAGGTGATTTTTATGAAACTTTTGGCAGCGATGCAATTACCGCTTCACAAGTTTTAGGCATTACTTTAACCAAACGAAATAACGGTGCTGCATCCAGCAGTGAGCTTGCTGGTTTTCCTCATCATGCATTGGATACATATTTACATAAACTTGTAAAAGCAGGTTATCGTGTTGCCATTTGCGACCAGCTTGAAGACCCGAAACTGGCAAAAGGAATTGTAAAACGCGGCGTAACAGAAATGGTAACGCCGGGAATTGCAACGAATGATAAGTTGCTTGAATTAAACAGCAATAATTTTTTAGCAGGTATTCATTTTACGGATGATGAAGTTTTTGGTTTGGCTTTTCTTGATATTTCTACCGGTGAATTTTTTGTTGCTGAAGGAAATCGTGAATATGCAGATAAATTATTACAGACATTAAAACCTGCGGAAGTAATTTATCAGCGCAGCAATCAAAAAAATTTTAAAGAGTTCTTCGGAACAAAGTTTTATACATACACTTTAGAGCAATGGATTTTTGATGAAGCTTTTGCAACAGAAAATTTATTAAAGCATTTTCAAACACAATCATTAAAAGGTTTTGGAATTGAAAACCTGCACTGCGGCATAATTGCTGCCGGCGCTGTTTTGCATTATTTAAAAGAAACCGAACATCCAAACCTGCAGCATGTTACTTGTGTTCAACGATTAGAAAAAGATGATTATTTATGGATGGATAAATTCACCATTCGCAATCTTGAACTTTTAAATACCGGTGATGAAAGGCAAAGCAGTTTATTAAAAATTTTAGATAATACGGTAAGCCCGATGGGAGCGAGGTTACTGAAACGCTGGCTGCTGTTGCCTTTGAAAGACATTAATAAAGTAAATGAAAGGCTAAACCTTGTTGAACATTTAATTCTTCAAACAGATTTGCGTTTACAGCTTCAGCAATTAATAAAACAATGTGGCGATATTGAAAGAATGGTAAGCAAAATCCCCACAAAAAAAATAAATCCAAGAGATGTAATTCAACTTGCAAAAGGATTACTGCATGCGCAAAATATAAAAGAATTATGTACTGCATCAAACGATATTTATTTAAAACGATTGGCAGATGGTATTAATCCTTGCACATATATTTCAGAAAAGATTTTTAATACAATTAATGATGTGCCGCCGGTTGCTATTAATAAAGGTGCTGTTATAAAATCCAGTATTAATAAAGATCTTGATGAGCTTAGAATGATTGCAAGTGGCGGTAAACAATACCTTATTAATATACAACAAAGAGAAGCAGAGCAAACAGGCATTTCAACTTTAAAGATTGGTTTTAATAATGTGTTTGGTTATTTTCTTGAAGTAACAAATTCACAGAAAGCAAAAGTGCCTGCAGCGTGGATGCGTAAACAAACACTCGCAAATGCAGAACGGTTTATTACACCTGAATTAAAAGAATACGAAGAAAAAATTACCGGCGCGGAAGAAAAAATTTTACAGCTTGAGGCAGAAATTTATGATAAGCTTTTAATAGAACTGCAGGATTATATTGCACCTGTTCAAAGCAACGGAAATATATTGGCTGTGATTGATTGCCTTTGCTGTTTTGCAAAAAATGCTTTGCAATACAATTATAAAAAACCACAGTTGCATGAAGGCTTTGAATTGGATTTAAAAGCAAGCAGGCACCCGGTTATTGAACAAAATCTTACAGCAGGTGAGCAATACATTTCGAATGATATTTTGCTTGATCCCTCAACACAACAAATAATTATTCTTACCGGTCCAAACATGAGTGGTAAAAGTGCATTACTTAGGCAAACTGCACTTATTACTTTGCTTGCACACATGGGCAGTTTTGTTCCGGCAGATGAAGCTAAAATTCCTTTAACTGATAAAATATTTACACGTGTGGGCGCCAGCGATAATTTAAGCGGCGGCGAAAGCACATTTATGGTTGAGATGAATGAAACGGCAAGCATCATTAATAACATTTCATCACGCAGTTTAATATTGTTAGATGAAATTGGCCGCGGCACTTCTACTTATGATGGTATCTCAATTGCATGGAGTATTGCTGAATTTTTGCATAGCTCGTCATGCGTTCCCAAAACTTTATTTGCCACACATTATCATGAACTGAATGAACTTGAAAATAAATTTCCGCGCATTAAAAATTTTCATGTAACCAACAAAGAAGTTGGAAATAAAATTATTTTTCTCAGAAAGCTTGCACCAGGAGGAAGCAAGCACAGCTTTGGAATTCATGTAGCAAAAATGGCGGGCATGCCGCAGCAATTAATAAAACGCGCCAACGAAGTTTTAAAACAGTTAGAAGAAAAAAATAATGAATCACATCAAACCAATATAAAAAAACTTACTGCACCGCAATTACAGCTTTCTATTTTTGATGCGCATTCTCAAACGTTTGAAACTATCAGGCAGCTTTTGGAAGATATAGATATTAACCGCCTAACACCGGTAGAAGCTTTAATGAAATTGAATGAAATAAAAAACTTACTCAAATAACAAAGTTTGTCAAGCTTAAACTTTAATCATAAATTATTTTGAATTTTATTTTAAAAAATTATTTTCTTATTAAATGAATGTTTTACATTTAGGCTTGCATTAACATTTAAAACATTACCCATGCGCAAATCTGATCTTATCAATAACATTTCTGATAAAACAGGCATTCCTAAAGTTGACGTGCTGGTTACTGTTGAATCTTTGATTAAGGAAATCAAAACTAACATTGCCAAAGG
>JAICKT010000162.1 GCA_025927795.1 Parafilimonas sp.
AAATGAAAAAATTATGGGCATAACCCCTGCAATGCCCAGCGGTTCATCTTTAAAATTTATGATGGAAGCAATGCCCAAACGCGCTTTTGATGTAGGCATTTGCGAGCAACATGCGGTAACATTAAGCGCCGGTCTTGCTACCCAAGGTATGCGTGTGTTTTGCAATATCTATTCATCATTTATGCAAAGAGCATACGACCAGGTTATACATGATGTTGCCATTCAAAAATTGCCGGTAATTTTTTGTTTAGACAGAGCCGGTTTGGTTGGTGAAGACGGACCAACGCATCATGGTGCATATGATATTCCATATATGCGTTGCATACCAAATATGATTGTTAGCGCGCCGATGAATGAAAGTGAATTGCGTAACCTGATGTACACAGCACAACTGGAAAAAAATAAAAACCCTTTTGTAATAAGATACCCACGCGGTGAAGGAGTAATGGCTGCATGGAAAACACCATTTAAAGAAATTGAAATTGGTAAAGGAAGAAAACTGAAAGATGGAAAAGACCTTGCGATATTAACTTTCGGCCATCCTGGAAATTTTGCTGCTTCTGCTATTCGCGAGTTGCAAAATGATGGCATTGATGCAGCGCATTACGATATGCGATTTGTAAAACCAATAGATGAAGATTTATTGCACGAAGTTTTTAGCAAATTCAACAAAATAATTACTGTTGAAGACGGAACTATTGTTGGCGGATTTGGCAGTGCGGTTTTAGAATTTATGAATACACATCATTACAACGCTGAAATAAAAATGCTTGGTATTCCTGATAAAATAATCGAACACGGCACACTTAAAGAATTGCATCATGAATGTAATTATGATGCAGACGCAATTGCAGACACAGTTAAAAAAATAATGAAATCTGAAGAAAAAACTTTCGTTGCTTAACTCTTTAAAGAATAAAATTGTGCAGCCGCTTTTTTTGCAGGAATGATAGATGCAATTGTTGCTACAATTAATACTGTTACTGCTACCAATAAAAAATCTTTAGCAAGCATTTCTACAGGATAATAATCAATTATAAAAGTTCCGCCTTCTAATTTTATCAGCTTATATTTTACCTGTGCATAGCAAATAATAAAAGCGACTAACATTCCTAATATGCCTCCAAAACCTGCAAGCAAAAAACCTTCACCCAAAAAAATATTTTTAATTCTGTTTTCTGATGCGCCCATTGCTTTTAAAACAGCGATATCTTTTTCCTTTTCCAATACCAGCATTGTTAAAGCGCCAATCATATTAAATGCAGCAACTAAAAGTATTAATGAAAGAATACCATAAATTACCCATTTTTCAATTTGCATTACTGTAAATAAACTTTGATTTTGTTCAAACCTTGTTTGCACGATAAAATTTTTATCAACTACATTTTGTAAAGATTTTTGAACATCTTTTATCTCATCATTATTAACTGCAGAAATTTCTATAGCTGTATATTGATTAGCATTTAGATCAAGCATATACTGCATAAAGCCTAGATTGGTAAAAGCATATTTATCATCAAATTCCTGTTGCACAGAAAATATTCCGGCAGGCTTTACCTGGAAAGAATGCATCGCATCAAGACTAGTAAAATTCTTAGCTTTTCTGTTTGGCAGATAAATAACAAGATCAGATAATGGCGATTGCGGATCTATTCCTACAGCATTTGCAATGCCTGAACCCGCAACAATCGCCGGCGCTTCCGCTGTACCAAGTTCATACTTTCCATATGTTATATAATGATTGAGCTTATTTACATTGTTATAATTTTTATCAACACCTTTTAAAAAAGCTATTGTTTGATAATTACCATTTACAAGCACTGCTTTTTCTTCTGCAACAAAACTTAATTGCCTTACACCGCTGGCAGATTTAATTCTATTTATCAAGCTATCATCAACAGTAATATATTTTCCTGTGGCAGGAACGATTTTTAAATCAGCATAAAAATCTCCGTATAAACTTTGCACCAATCCTTCAAAGCCATTAAACACACTCAATACAATTATTAAAGCCGCAGTGCTTACCATTATTGCAATCATGCTTATCCATGCAATAATATTTATGGCATTGGTTGATTTTTTTGATTTAAAATATCGCCAGGCAAATAAGAAGTTCATAACCCTTATCTCCTAAAGGGAAATTTTATAGAATGCATATAATAAAATTATTTTTTATTCCTCTTCAGGGTTTGGTGATTGATTTATCTGCTTAAACAATTCTTCCATCCTAAATACATGGTCAAGCGTATCATCAATATAAAATTTTAAAACCGGCATTCGCCTTAACTGATTTTTTACTCTTGCTGTTAGTTCTTTTTTTATTTCCCATGATTGATTTTCAATTTTTTTCAGCGCCGCTTTTTGGTCTGCAACTTTATACATGCTTAAATAAATTCGTGCTTCAAGCAAATCTGGTGTTACTTTAACTGAAGCAATTGAAACCATACCGCCATTAATCATGTTCAAACTTAATCTTCTGAAAATATCATTAATTTCTTCTGATAAAACCGCAGCTACCTGTTTTTGTCTTTTACCTTCTTCCATACTATTACCTTTGCCGTAAAATTAGCACGATTTAAGATTGCAGCAGTAATTATAACAAAGCATGAAGAAGTATTCACGCATTTTTTCTTACCTGAAAAATTATGTTCCGCAAATAATTCTCTATTTTCTTTTTACAGTTCTTTCTATCGTTTTTTCAATAATATCAATTGGCATGTTAATGCCTTTTTTAGAATTAATTTTTAATATCGGTTCTAATTCTGTTACAGAGTTGGCGCAACATTCAGGTAATCCTATTTTAAATTTTATACGAACTGTTCTTACAAACTCAATTACAAAAAACGGTAAGCTTTATACGCTTGCAATTATTTGCGGGTTTATTATATTAACTGTTTTCTTAAAAAATCTTTTTTTATATCTCGCTTCTTATACTTTAAACCCGATGAAGAATTCTATTGTTAATGATTTGCGCAGTGAATTATACGATAAAATTCTCCGGCTCCCAATTGGTTATTTTACTGAAAAAAGAAAAGGTGATTTAATAAGCCGTATTACCAACGATATTGCGGAAGTTGAAAATTCAGTTGTTGGCACATTGGAAGGTTGGATTCGCGATCCGCTTTCTATAATTTTTAATATTGGCTTCTTATTTTATTTAAGCCCACAGCTTACTTTATTTCTTATTGTATTAATTCCTGTGATGGGTTTTGTTATTGGTCGTGTTACACGTTCATTAAAAAAACAATCATCTACCGCCGCAATAAGATACGGACAATCAGTTTCAATTTTAGATGAAACATTAAGCGGCTTGCGTGTTATTAAAGCTTTTAATGCAGAACAATTTTTACGTTCAAAATTTTTTAAAGTGAATGATGAATTGCTTCATGCAAAAAATCATATTGGTTACAGACGCGACCTGGCTTCACCATTAAGTGAACTGATGGGCGTAATAATGTTCTCTATTATTTTATGGTATGGCGGAAGAGGTATTTTAAGCGGAAGATTACCATTGGAAGGCTCTGTGTTTATAGGTTATCTCGCTCTGTTTTATAATATTATTACGCCGGCAAAATCTTTATCAACTTCTTTCAGCAATATGCAAAAAGGCAGTGCTGCTATTGATAGAATTGAAGAAGTTTTAAAAGCAACAATTACTGTTGATGATAATCCAAACGGAAAAAAACTCGATCACTTTTTACACAGCATAGAATTTAAAAATGTAAATTTTAACTATGAAGACATAACGATTTTAAAAAACATCAATCTTAAAATAGAAAAAGGAAAAACCATTGCATTGGTAGGTGCTTCTGGTGCAGGTAAGAGCACGCTTGCAGATCTTGTTCCGCGCTTTCATGATGTAACCAGCGGAGAAATTTTAATTGATGGCACTAACATAAAAGATTATTCATTAAAAAGTTTGCGTGAACAAATAAGTATTGTAACACAGGAGCCGATTTTATTTAATGATTCAATTGCAAACAATATTGCTTTAGGTGAACCCAACGCTGATAAAAATAATATTGAAGACGCTGCTAAAATTGCAAATGCTTATTATTTTATTCAACATAAAGAGAAAAAATTTGAAACAAATATTGGTGATCGCGGGAATAAATTAAGCGGTGGTGAAAGACAGCGATTAACTATTGCAAGAGCACTTTTAAAAAATCCGCCGATATTAATTTTAGATGAAGCAACATCATCACTTGATACAGAAAGCGAAAAACTTGTACAGGATGCAATAAATAAAATGATGGAGAACCGTACCTCAATTGTAATTGCACATCGCTTATCAACTATTCGCCATGCAGATGAAATTATTGTTTTACAAAACGGAGAAATTGCTGAGCGCGGCACACATGAATCTTTATTAAGAGCAGAAGGAATTTATTATCGGCTGGTGCAAATGAATCAATTAATTTCAGTAAGCTAAAATCCTGCTTCAGTTGCATATTTTAAGGATTGAGAAACCGCGCATCAAACTAAAAACCCATTCTTCATTTTTTTGTCATTTAAAGCACATTAGAAAAATCAGCAATCAGCTTTTTTGAAGCCTTTGTTGTCTAATGAGCAGAGCAATGCCGATTTGCATTATTGTGTTGTCAATTCTAAAAATCAATTGCTTTCTTTTTATTTAACTTCTAATCTTAATCATTAATCTATGAGATTTAAATTTAGTTTTTTGATTGTACTACTTATTTCTGTTTTACATGTATTTGCGCAGCAAACAAAAACAGTTACGGGTAAAGTTACAGACGCCAAAACCGGCGAAGCCTTACCCGGCGTTACAATTAAGGCCGGCAATTCAAACATTCTTACACAAACTACTGCAGATGGAAATTTTTCTATTAATATTCCTTCTGCAACGCCCACACTTATTTTTTCTTTTGTTGGTTATGCAGATGCAGAAGTTGCAGTAACAGGTACTGCAATGGATGTGAAACTAACAACGTCTGAAAAGAGTTTGAATGAAGTTGTAGTTGTTGGTTATGGACAGGCTGTAAAAAGAGATATTACCGGCTCAATTTCAAAAATAACTACAAAGGATGTGCGTGATTTTCCTGCACCGAGTTTTGAATCTGCAATACAAAATAAAGCGCCGGGTGTTGTAGTAGAATCAGGCAGCGGCAAACTTGGACAGGGAATAAAAATAAGAATTCGTGGTACATCTTCTATATCTGCAAATAGCCAGCCTTTATATGTGGTAGATGGCTTGCCTGTAACTTCAACAACTTTATCAGATCCCACAAACGATCCTACAGATCCTTTAGTGGACATTAATCCAAACGATATTGAATCTGTTGAAATTTTAAAAGATGCTTCTGCATCTGCTATCTATGGTGCACGTGCAGCAAATGGTGTTGTTTTAATTACAACAAAAAAAGGTCACAATAATCAGAAGACTGTATTTGAGCTTGATGCAAACACAGGCATTAGCAATCCTGCAAGATTGAGACATTTTTTAAACGCACAACAATATGTAGATTTTTACAACCAGGCAGTAAAAAGCGATGCAGAGTATGATATAGCAAATGATTTATCAGGCTTTAATTCTTTAAATCAGGCAATTAATTACTACAATAAAAAGATTTATGCGGTATATGGTTTAACGTTAGATCAATTAGCAAACGGAACTGACTGGAAAAATAATAAGGTTAATACGAATTGGCAGAGTCTGTTATACAATCATGATGCACCTTCCAATCAAATAAATCTTTCAGCAACAGGTGGCGATGATAAAACGAGGTTTTTTGTATCGGGGTTTTATAATACACAGGATGCAATTGTTATTAATAATAAATTTTATCGTTATGGCGGAAGATTAAATCTTGAACATAATCCAACAGAAAAACTTTCTATCGGAATAAATATTTCTGTTGATCGCTCACAACTAAACCGTGTTACAACAGATAACGCTTTTTCTACACCGGGTCAGTTGGTTGCACAGCCGCCAATTACACCTTTATACGATCCTGAAACGGGTGAGTTAAACAGTAACACTTTATATCCAAACGGTTTGTTTGATGCAAAATATAATTCAGATAAACAGGTTACCAACAGAACCATTGGTAATGTTTATGCAAATTATACACTGCTGCCATCACTCGCATTCCGTTCAGAATTTGGTGCAGACATTCTTAATCTCTACCAGGAAGCTTTCCAGGGAAAACAAACAACAGATGGAGCAGGTATAGGTAAAGCAAATACGATTATTTCGCAGGCTACAACTTACAACACAAATAATTATTTTACTTACACACCTAACCTTGGAGAAAAGAATAAATTAAGTGCTGTAGTAGGCATGAGTTATTTGCAGAACGATAGTAAGCAATCTTTAACCAATGCGGAACAAACACCATCTGATAAGATTAAAAATTTAAGCGGAACAACGTCTATAACTTTTGCAACTTCTACAGATGACCGTTATAATTTTCTTTCCTATTTTTTAAGAGCGAATTATGCGTTCAATGATAAATATCTTTTCTCAGCAAGTATCAGAGATGATGGCTCATCGCGCTTTGGCCCTAATAATCGTTATGGATTATTTCCTTCTGTTTCGGGTGGATGGATATTGAGTGATGAAAACTTTTTAAAGAATAGTAAGTTCGTAAACTTTTTAAAAATAAGAGCAAGCTGGGGCTTAACAGGTAATGCAGAAATTGGTAACTTTTCTTATTTCAATTTATACAACGTAAGTAATTATCCCGATCTTCCGGGTTACATTCCTTCGCAATTACCAAACCCTGATTTGAAATGGGAAAAAACAGCACAAACAGATGCGGGTATTGATTTTGGTTTTCTAAACAGCCGTATTACAGGAGAGTTTGACGTGTATTATAAAAAAACTTCAGATCTTTTGCTGAATATAAATGTTCCTTCTACAACCGGCTACACCATCTTAACCAAAAACCTTGGTAACATGAATAATAAAGGTTTTGAAGCTGGCATTACATCAACAAATATTGATAGCAAAAATTTCAAATGGACAACTACATTTAATGCAGCTTATAATAAAAATAAAGTGCTGAATATTGGTGGCCAGATTATTGAAGGTGGATTTGGATTAACACAACGTGCAGTAGAGGGCGAACCAATCGGAGAATTTTATGGTCAGAAATTTTTGGGCGTTGATCCGCAAACAGGCGATGCACAATATTTAGGAGAAGACGGCAAGCCAACCACAGATTATGACGCCGCAGCAAGAGTGGTGTTGGGTAATTCTAATCCAACGTGGACAGGTGGTTTAACAAACACTTTTTCTTATAAAGGTTTTGATCTTAGTTTTTTCTTCTCGTTTGTTACGGGTAATAAAATTTATAATGCAGCAGGTATCTACCAATCCACTGGTTTTTGGAATGGTTTTGACAATGAAACAACGGATATGCTTAATTCCTGGAAAAAACCGGGAGACATAACAAATATTCCACGCATTGGCTTCTGGAGTGGTTCAGGTTATCAAAATTCATCACGCTTTTTATACAACGGAGATTACATAAGATTAAAAACTGCAAGCATAGGTTATACATTGCCAAACGCATTAATTAAAAAAATGCATTTCACCTCAGTAAGAGTGTATGTTTCAGGATATAATTTAATAACTATTACAAAGTACCCGGGAGACCCTGAGGTAAATACAGAAACCATTGCAAACATTGGTGGCGGACAGGATTTTTATACTATTCCGCAGGCAAGAACTTTTACTTTCGGATTAAATGTTAGATTTTAATGAACATTAAAAAAACTACAATGAAATACATAAAATATTTATTAGGAGCATTGGTTTTTACTGCGGTGTTTTCGTGCAATAAAAAACTGGATGTTCTGCCGCAAAACAATGTTACGTCTATACAAAACGGAGATGATGTAAAAGCATTATTATTTGGCGGTTATTCGCTCATGCAAAGTGCATCTGCTTTTGGTGAACAATATATTTTTATTTCTGATTTACTCGCAAGCGATAACCAGCTTGATTTTGTTGGAACATTCACTGATTATAAAGACATCTCATTCAAACAACAAACAAAAGAAAGTGGTATTGCAACAACCATTTGGGAGAACTCTTATTTGCTGATTGAAAACATGAATATTGTTTTAGATAAAATAAGTTTAGTTGATGAATCAGAACAGAAAGAGGTTGCTGCAGAAGCAAAATTTATGCGCGGCGTTGCATATTATGAGTTGATAAATTATTTTGCCAAACCATATTCTGCAGGAAACACTTCATCAACTGATGGTGTGCCGCTTGTATTACAGCCAACGTATAACTATGATTCAACAAAAAACAAACCATCCAGAGCTTCCGTTGAAGATGTATATAATCAAATCATCAGCGATCTTACTGATGCAGCAAAAGACCTTCCGGGTTTTGCAGATAATGCAAGAGCAACAAGCTATTCTGCAGAAGCATTTTTAGCGAGAGTATATTTAAATAAGGGCGATTATACAAATGCTGCTACTGCTGCGAATGATGTAATTCAATCGGGCAACTATAATCTTACTTCCACATTTAACCAGGCATTTAATAATCCAAGCAATTCCACTGAAGACATATTTGGCATACAGAATACAGCACAAAGCAATGCAGGCACAACAGATAATGGCATCGTTACTTTTTATCGCTATGCGTATGATGCTGATGGTAATAATCAGGGTGGCCGCGGCGATGCACAAGTTGATCAGAATTATTTTAATGCTTTTGATGACCCAAATGATTTTAGAGCAAACTTTTTTACACAGGGCTATAGTATTTCGGGCAACCCAGGTATATACACTTTAAAATGGCTTACGTTTTACAGAGTTGTGCCGGTTGTAAGACTTGCAGAAATGTACTTAACAAGAGGTGAAGCAAATTTACGTAAAGGCGGCGCACCAATCGGCGGAGTTACACCGGAAGAAGATATAAATACGGTAAGAGAAAGAGCCGGAGCGAGTGATTTGTCTGATGTTACAGGAAGCGATTTTGTTGACGAACGTTTTAGGGAATTAGGCTTTGAAGGTGATAGATTGTGGACTTTAAAACGTCTTAAACTTGATGTTGGTGATTATGCTTTTGATGCGCCTGAATTAGTTTTACCGATACCGCAACGTGAGATTGACGTAAACAGTAATTTAACGCAAAACGAAGGATATTAAATTTTCGCAGGTTACTGATTGTTGTAAAACGCTCTGTCAAAAAACAGAGCGTTTTGTTTTACAGTAAAAAATAATGTTTATTATTTTTTAGAATTTTTTTGTTCAGCGAGATATTGCCTGGCAAGTTCTAAATCTTCCGGTGTATCAATACCAATACTTGTGTTTTCAGTTAAAATCATTTTAATTGGAATACCATTTTCAAGATATCTTAACTGCTCTAATTTTTCTGTAAGCTCAAGCGGCGTTTGTTTCCATTTTGTAAACTGAATTAATACATCTTTCCTGTAAGCATAAATACCAATGTGTTTGTAATAATTTGCAGAACCATTTTTATCTCTTATAAATGGAATTACAGAGCGGCTGAATAATAATGCATTTGAATTTTTATCAA
>JAICKT010000627.1 GCA_025927795.1 Parafilimonas sp.
ACAGGTAAATTATATTCTTTTTCATACACACTTTATTGATAATGCTAAGTTATTACATTTGCCGCTTTACTGTATTTTAATTTTATAATTGGTATGAGCAAAGAAATTACATCGCGTTCAGATGATTATTCTCAATGGTATAATGATCTGGTTTTAAAAAGTGAGCTTGCAGATTACAGTGCTGTACGCGGCTGTATGATAATTAAACCTTATGGCTATACCCTGTGGGAAAACATGCAGGCTGCGCTCGACAAAATGTTTAAAGATACTGGTCATGTGAATGCATATTTTCCATTGTTTGTACCGAAATCTTTGTTTGAAGCTGAAGAAGCAAACGCAGAAGGCTTTGCAAAAGAATGTGCAGTAGTAACGCATTATCGCCTGAAAGCGGATCCGCAAAATAAAGGAAAGCTAATAATTGATCCTGAAGCAAAGCTTGAAGAAGAACTGATCGTTCGTCCAACGAGCGAAGCCATTATCTGGAGTACATATAAAAACTGGATTCAGAGCTATCGTGATTTACCCATCTTAATAAATCAATGGGCAAATGTGGTTCGGTGGGAAATGCGCACACGTTTATTTTTACGCACATCAGAATTTTTGTGGCAGGAAGGCCATACAGCACATGCAACGCAGGAAGAAGCATTATTTGAATCAAAACAAATGCTTGATGTGTATGCTGATTTTGTTGAAAATTTTATGGCAGTGCCTGTAATTAAAGGATCAAAAACAGCCAATGAAAGATTTGCCGGTGCGGTAGAAACATATTGCATAGAGGCACTGATGCAGGATGGCATAGCATTGCAGGCAGGCACATCACATTTTCTCGGTCAGAATTTTGCCAAAGCATTCGATGTAAAATTTACCGATAAAAATAATAAACTCGATTATGTGTGGGCAACAAGCTGGGGCGTTAGTACGAGATTAATCGGTGCATTAGTTATGGCGCATAGTGATGATGATGGCTTGATTCTTCCGCCAAAAATTGCGCCGCTG
Organism: Parafilimonas sp.; assembly: GCA_025927795.1. Lineage (GTDB taxonomy): Bacteria > Bacteroidota > Bacteroidia > Chitinophagales > Chitinophagaceae > Parafilimonas. Next base: position 997 of record JAICKT010000627.1, read on the forward strand.
CAGGTTGTTATCATTCCGGTTTATAAAAATGATGAACAGAAAAATCTTATCACACAAAAAGTAAATGAAATCATTAAAGAATTAAAGCAATTAAATATTCGTGTAAAGTTTGATGATAACAATAATATGCGCCCCGGTTGGAAATTTGCAGAATATGAAATGAAAGGCGTGCCTTTAAGATTAACTATCGGTGCAAGAGATTTAGAAAATAATATGATTGAAATTGCACGAAGAGATACAAAAGAAAAAATAACATTAAAATTTGAAAATGAAAATTTTGATTTTAGCATTATTAATCTTGGTTACTTAAAACTCAATGAAAATATTAATAGAAAAATTGAAGAAGATAATTCTAACATAATTTCTCTACAAAATATTATTAAATATACTTTAGAAGATATACAAGTTAATATTTTCAACCGTGCAAAAGAGTTTAGAGACGCGCATATTACAAATGCAAATAACTGGAATGAATTTATAAATCTGCTTGATAATAAAACCGGCTTTGTGAATGCGTATTGGGATGGCACTGCTGAAACGGAAGAAAAAATAAAAGAGTTAAGCAAAGCCACCATTCGTTGCGTACCTTTTAATGCAGTTGAAGAAGAAGGCGCTTGCATACTTACCGGCAAACCATCAAACAAAAGAGTATTATTTGCAAGAGCATATTAATTACCGCAAAAGGTTTTCAATAATATCATCTTGAAAAAAAGTTATACTTTGTTCTAAAAATTAAAACATGGAGCAAAACATTACATCGAACACTTTTGGATTACAG
>JAICKT010000170.1 GCA_025927795.1 Parafilimonas sp.
GATTAAAAATCCTTTAAAACCTAAATCGCGCAACTGCAAAATTGTTTCAACATTATCAATGCCGCTTTCTGAAATTAATGGTTTATCAAAATGTATTTTCTTGATTAATTCAGCAGAAGTTTGCACATCTGTTTTAAATGTTTCAAGATTTCGGTTGTTAATTCCAATTACATCTATTTCATCACACACATAATCTAATTCTTTTTCTGAGTGAACTTCAAGCAATACTTCTAACTGCAGTTTTTTCGCTTTTTGTGCAAGTAATTTTGCTTGTTGTTTTGATAAACATGCTGCGATTAAAAGAATTACATCAGCGCCAAAACTTTTTGCTTCATACAACTGGTATTCATCAATCATAAAATCTTTGCGCAACAAAGGAATTTTAGTTTGATGCCGCGCTGACTTTAAATCTTCCAAATCACCACCAAAAAAAATTTTATCTGTAAGAATAGAAGCTGCAGCAGCACCGTTTGCTTCATAAGCAGGGACAACTTCAGTAACATTTATGTTCTCATGTATCCATCCTTTTGATGGTGACTTTCTTTTGAACTCAGCAATAATTCCCGCGCAATCTGAATTGTTTAATGCAGCTTTTAATGAATAAGAATTACTGCTTACATTTTTTATCAACGCATCAATGCTTATACTTACCTTTTTTTCTTCAACTTTTTTTTTCTTTTGTGCTACTATCGTTTCAAGTATGTTCACTGTAAACTGATTAATTTTTGTAAACAACTATATGCGTTACCTGATTCAAGACTATCAACAGATGCCGCATAAGCTTCTTCATAATTTTTATAATTTCCTGTACACTGTAATGCCATTGCTGCATTTGCAAGCACAACAGCATTTTGCGCCCAGGTGCCTTCTCCTTTTATTATTTTTAAAAATATTGTTCCTGCTTCTTCTGTGCTGCTGCCACCATAAATATTTTCCGCTTCTACAAAACGTTTACCTAATTCCAGCGGCGTTTTTATTTGTTCGCCTTCATTCGTTATAACTTTTGTATCGTTGGTTAATGATATTTCATCGTAACCATCAAGTCCGTGAATAATGGTGAATGCTTTATCTGTTTGTTGCAAAAGATAATTATAAATTCTTGCCATCTCTAAATTATAAACACCAATTAACTGGTATTCAGGAAATGCTGGATTTACAAGCGGTCCAAGCATATTAAAGAAAGTGCGCAGTCCAAAATTTTTGCGAATAGGTGCAACTGTTTTTAGTGCGGGATGAAACAGCGGCGCATGCATGAAACAAATATTCGCTTCTTCAATTTCTTTTTTAAGTTGCTCTGAATTATTCTTAAACTTATAACCTAATTGCTCCATCACATTTGAAGCGCCGCTGATGGATGACGCCCCATAATTTCCATGCTTTGCAACTTTTTGTCCTGTACCTGCAGCAATAAAACATGCCAGTGTTGAAATATTAAATGTATTTTTTCCATCACCGCCAGTGCCAACTATATCTAAAGTTTTATAGCCATTCAAATTAACTTTTACACAAAGCTCCAGCAATGCATCCCGAAATCCCTGCAGCTCTTCAATGGTAATACTGCGCATTAAAAACACTGTAACAAAAGCAGCAACTTCCGTTTCGTTGTACATGCTTTTCGAAATGTTCAATAATACTTCGTATGCTTCTTTTCTTGAAAGCGATTTATGCTCGAATAAATATTGTAAGATCTTTTTCATGATGTTATTGTTTCAGCCAGTTTCTCATAATAATTTCTCCGTCTGGTGTTAACACACTTTCCGGATGAAACTGTACACCTTGCACATCGTACGTTTTATGTTGCATTGCCATGATGTAACCATTTTCATCTTCTGCAGTAACTTCTAATTCTTCAGGAAAATTTTCTTTGCTTACAATCCATGAATGATAACGACCAGCGAGAAATGGACTTTTTAAACCATTAAACAGTTTACTGTTAACTGTTAACTGTTTACCGTTAACTGTTTTCATTTCTGTTGCTACGCCATGATATACATTCGACAAATTTTCAAGCTTGCCACCAAATACTTCACCAATTGCCTGGTGACCTAAGCAAACACCCAATATTGATTTTGTTGCTGCATATTCTTTTATTAACGGCAATAATAAACCTGCTTCAACGGGTAATCCAGGTCCCGGCGATAAAATAATCTTGTCATAATTTTTTACTTCTTCAAGCGGAATCTGGTCGTTGCGAAAAACATCAACTTTTTCGTTCGTAATTTTTTCAACCAAATGAACAAGGTTGTATGTAAATGAATCGTAATTATCGAAAACTAAAATCTTCATACGCTTAACTTCTAAATCAATTATTTTATAATAAGCTTCTATATAGTTTAGAGGGTTTCAGCTATTTCAATTGCTTTTTTTAATGCACCTAATTTATTGCTTACTTCCTGTAATTCGCTTTCAGATTTTGATGCTGCAACAATGCCTGCGCCTGCCTGGTAATGCAACGTATTTTCTTTACTCAAAAATGTGCGAATCATAATTGCCTGGTTACAACTTCCATCAAAACCCATAAAACCAATACAACCTGCATAATAACCGCGAATAGTTGGCTCATATTCATCAATCAATTGCATAGCTTTAAATTTTGGTGCGCCGCTTAATGTGCCTTGCGGAAATGTAAGCGCCAATAAATTAAATGGATTTGCATTTGAACGGATATTGCCCCAAACTTCACTTACAAGATGTATAACATGCGAATAAAAATGTACCTGCCTGAAATAATGCACAACCACATCATCGCAACACCTGCTTAAATCATTTCTTGCCAAATCAACCAGCATTGTATGTTCAGCATTTTCTTTTGCATCTTTTAATAATTCTTCTGTAAGCACTTTATCTTTTTCATCATTGCCGGTGCGTTTAAATGTTCCGGCAATGGGATGTACAACTGCTTTTCCATTTTTAATGATGAGTTGTGATTCGGGACTTGAACCGAACAATTTATAATCGCCATAATCAAAATAAAATAAATAGGGTGAAGGATTTACGCTGCGTAATGCACGATATACATTAAACTCATCGCCAATAAATTTTTGTTTATATCGCCTGCTTAAAACAATCTGGAAAACATCGCCGCGAAAACAACTTGCTATTCCTTTTTCAACCATTTTCTTATAATCATCATCGCTCATGTTTGCGGTTTCAGTTGATTTTATTTTGAACGGATAAGCAGGAACATTTTTACTGGTGATAAGCGATTCAATTAAATCAAATTCGCTGTTTAAATTATGAATAATATTCTCACACAAATACATTTCGTCTTTAAAATGGTTAATAGCAATTACATATTGATAAAGACGATAACGCATAAGAGGAATAATCCCCTCAACGTCTCCATTGGTGGGTGAGGCTTTATAAGCACCAAAATTTTTTTGATGCTTCTCTGATTGTTTTGAAGATTTTAATTGAATTGTTTCAAAGAATTGTACTGCATCGTATGTGCAGTAACCAAATAAGCCCTGTGCTATTTTTGCATTCGCATCATCTAAATCATTCACTTCAAACTGCTGCATAAAATTCCACAACAATTCAGGCACTTTTGTGTTGCTGTCAATTTCTGTTTTTTCAGGATTATGATTTGGATACTTTAATTCGATGACTTTAAAATTTCTTATTTCAATTCCGCCAATTGCATTAATGCCAATAAACGAATAACTATTTTCAGGCGAAGTGTTATCAGCGCTCTCAAGCAAAATTGTATCCCTGAAACGATCTCTCAAACGCAGATAAATTCCAACAGGTGTATAAACATCTGAAAGTATTTTTTTGAATTTTGTTTCTATTCTTATTTTTTTCATTATTGCAAAAATTAAAAAAGCCCCGACATACTTGTCGAGGCTTAATATTGTTACAAGGCAATGCCATTACAATCCCCGACAGGAGTTCGTTTGCCACCACCAATTGATATTTAAAACTGATTGTATCATTTTATGCTGCGAATGTAAAACAATTTTTATTCCATCAAAATAATTTTACTGTTAATACAAATAATGAATTTACGCCGGCTGAAATATATAAAGTAAATGTTTCAAAATGTTTTAGATAAAATGCATTAAGTTTAATCACTATAATTTTTAATTAATTTATTTATAGATTAAATACTGCTTATGGAAGAAGCTGTTGTTTTTCGCCCGCATCTTTCTCAACGATTGCTCTCGCTTGATTTTATGCGCGGCTTTATTATGGTGTTGCTGGCGCTGGAAAGTACACGCTTGTATGAGCATTTATCTGATTCTTCGCACGGAATATTTCACAGCTTCATGCAGCAATTTTTTCATCATCCCTGGAACGGCTTGCATTTCTGGGATCTTATTCAGCCAGGCTTTATGTTTATGGCAGGCGTATCAATGGCATATTCGCTGCGCAAACAAAAACAAAATGGTTACACATGGAATCGGTCTTTTAAAAAAGTTTTAAAAAGATGCGGATGGCTGTTTTTCTGGGGCGTGCTTGATTATGCAGTGCGCAAGAATGGTTTGTCGTTTGAATTGTGGGATGTATTAACGCAATTATCTTTTACAACGCTTATAGCATTTTTAATTTATGAATGGAGCGCAACTGCTCAAATAATTTTTTGCGTTTTTCTTTTATTGCTTACAGAAGCATTATATCGGTTTATAAACATTCCAAACTTTAATCAGCCGTTTACAGACCAGCATAATTTTGGAAATTATATTGATACGATTTTAATGAATAAAATAAATAAAGATGGATGGGTTGCTATCAATTGCATTCCAACAGCAGTACATACAATAGCTGGTGTATTAACCGGAAAATTGTTTTTAAGCAACCGCAAAAATAAAATCAGGCCTTTATTATTGTGGGGTTTTATTTGTTTAGTGATTGGATACTCTTTAAACATCACACACATTACTCCAATTATAAAACGTATTGCTACATCTTCTTTTACACTGGCATCTTTAGGTTGGTGCTTGCTGGGTTTATCTTTTTGTTCTTGGTGGATTGATATGCGCAATCATAAAAAATATCTTACTTTTTTTATTATAGTTGGAATGAACTCTTTGTTTATTTATTTGTTTTTCGAAATTGTGGGTCATCGCTGGTTTAACGATTATATTATAGCCATCAGCGGCGGTTTAATGCAAATAATAAATATGCCTAATGTTGTCAGCGCCATTATTTCTTCTCTTTGCATTTTTGCCCTTGAATGGAGCCTTTGTTATTTCCTGTATAAAAAGAAAATATTTTTCAGATTATAACTTATCATTTATATACATTCCGATATTTTTGAAGTTATAGGAACAGCACTTTATATAACCATAAAATTCGCAATCTTCAATCTATCTTTACCCAATAACAACTTGGTTTGCTAAAAACAATTCTTAAAATATTTGCCGGTTTAGTTTTGGGCGTTGGAGCGTGGATGCTGGCTTGGCCAAACATACTTCTGCTGCTAATACTTTATGGATTGATAGTTTTTTTGCTGTTATGGCCAAAAATATTTCTTCGTTTTTTTATTGGAATTGTAGCACTTGTGCTGCTGGTTTGGCTGCTCATTCAAACAAGCCCGGTGCAAAATTATATTGCAGATAAAGTTGCAACTAAATTATCTAAAGATTTAAATACAACTGTACGAATAGGCAGTGTTGATTTGTCTTTGTTCGATAAGATGGATTTAAATAATACACTTATTCTTGATCAGCGTAAAGACACACTTTTAAAAGCAGGTTCTTTAAAACTGCGCATAACAGACTGGTTTTTTCTGAAGCAAAATATTGAACTAAAATATATCGGTCTCGAAGATGCTGTTATTAATCAGCAACGCACTGACTCTGTCTGGAACTATCAATTCCTGATTGATCATTTTACAAAGCCGCAGAAATCAAGAAAGCACAGCAAAAAAATCATACTTAAAATACAAAAGATAGATTTTAAAAATGTTGTGTATAATAAATATGATGGCTGGTATGGGCAGCATACCGTTTTAAAAACAGGCAGCTTTTTATTAGATGCAGATAATATTGACATTACCAAAAACCTGATCCTTATCAACAGCATTGATATGGATAAAACATATTACACCATTGAAAAATTTACCGGCAAAAAACCTGTAGTAAAACAAACGCAAAGAGATTCGGGATTGTATCTAAATCCTTCAAATATCTTACTTGAAGTTGCTTCTTTAAAATTAAAAGATTGCATGTTTGCAACCGGTACTAAGGGTGAAATTCCGCGCAACAATATTTTTGACGGCAAGCATATTGAAGTTTCGAAAATTAATGGCACTATAAATGATTTCAGCTTTATAAAAGACACGATAAAAGCTAATATTAATTTAAACGCAACGGAAAGATGCGGGCTTAAAATAAAAAAACTGCAAACAGCATTCAGGCTCACACCGCAAATAATGGAGTTCTCAAAATTGCTGCTTCGAACAAATAATAGCTCGCTGAATAATTATTATGCAATGCAGTATAAAGATTTAAATGCTGACATGCTTAATTACACTACCAATGTTGTTATGAAAGCTGTTTTGCACAACAGTTCTGTGTTTACTGATGACGTTGCTTATTTCGCGCCCGGCTTAAGTAAATGGAATGAAAAATTTTTAGTAAATGGAAATTTTTCAGGAACCGTTTCAGATTTCAATATAAAAAATCTTTTTGTACGCAGCAGCAATAACACATTTCTTTCAGGTGATCTTGCTGTAAGAGGTTTGCCTGATGTGAACAAAGCAGGCATAACTTTAAAACAGGCAAACGTTCAAACAAACAGCCGCGAAATTTCGTTTATCGTTCCAAAAATGTCAACTATAAAATCTCCTGATTTAGCGGCATTGGGCAATGTGCATTTTGTAGGAAATTTCAGGGGAACGCTGCATAATATAAATGCCAAAGGGGCTTTGTCAAGTGCATTGGGTGGTATGTCTGCAGACCTTGTGCTTTCTTTTCCTTCAAAGGCGCAACCTACGTATAAAGGCAGTGTAGAAACACAGCAATTTAATCTTGGTAAATTTTTATTGGCGCCGAATTTAGGCAACGTAAGTTTTAAAGGAGATATTGAAGGCACTAGTTTTCAGCTTGATAAGATTTCAACCAAAATAAATGGGAAATTTAATTCTTTAACGTTTAAGGATTATACATATTCAAACCTTACGTTTAACGGAGAAATAAAAAAGAAAAATTTTAAAGGCGATTTTAAATCAGAAGATCCAAATTTTATTTTCACCAGTAATATTATTATTGATTTGAATGGTGAAGCACCTTCATTTAATGTATTGGGCGATTTGGTTACAGCTAATTTACAGTCACTAAAATTTTCGAAAGATAGTGTTGCTGTTACAGGTTTATTTGACCTTGATTTTAGCGGACATAATATTGATGATTTTTTAGGTTATGCAAAAATTCTTAATGCAAGCGTTATACATAATAATCAACGGTTAGATTTTGATTCACTCACTTTAAGCACGTCGCTTGATTCATTAAATCATAAAAAATTAACGCTTGAAAGTAATGAGTTTGTTGTGTCAGTTGACGGGCAATATAATATTCTGAAGTTACCGCAAAGCTTTCAATCGTTTTTAAATCATTATTATCCTTCATACATAAATCCGCCAAAAACAGAATTAAGCAATCAGAATTTTGTTGCTACTATTTCAACGGGAGATTTTAATAAATATGCAAAGCTTATTGATTCTAATTTATCAGGCTTCAACAATGCTTTTCTTTCAGGAAAGATTAGCACGCTTAATGGAAATAAATTTAATCTTGATATAAGTATTCCGTCTGCAAAATATAAACGCGATTCAATTGCAGAAGCAAAGTTTACAGGTATTGGTGATAATGATAGTTTATTACTTGAAGGCAATATTGGCAGAATTTATTTGAGTGACAGCATGTATTTTCCAAATACAAAAATTTCTGTGCAATCTGCTAATGATTTTTCACATATAAAAATCTCAACACGTGCAAATGCAACTTTAAACGATGCAGAATTAGATGCCGACTTGCATACAATGACGGATGGTTTGAAAATTAATTTTCATCCTTCCAGTTTTGTGCTGAATGATAAAAAATGGAATCTTGAAAACCAGGGCGAAGTTGTGATAGCCAAACATTCAGCATCTGCAAAAAATATGAAATTTACACAGGGTTTCCAGGAAATTTCTATTGAAAGTGTAAACGATACCGGCAGCACATCTAATACACTCGCAGTGCGTTTAAAAGATGTTGATTTCGGAGATATTATTCCATTGGTTGTTGCAAAACCATTAATGGAAGGCATTGCAAATGGCGATATTTATTTGCGCGATATTTATACACAGTTTCATGCAGATGCAACATTAAAGCTCACACAATTCAGGTTAAACAACGATTCAATTGGCGTAGTAAATGTTGGCGCAAAATATAATGCAAACGATGGCAGAATTACATACAACGTAAAAGCAGATGACGAAAACTTTGTGATGAATGCAGATGGCAGTTATAGCACAAAAGATTCAACTGGCAATCCTTTGCAAACAAACATTGCTCTCGACCATGCAAAAGTTGGAATATTAAATTCATTTTTAGGAACTCTGTTTGATGATATAACAGGTTTTGCAACCGGCAATCTTGTTATCCATGGCGATTTGAAAAATATGCATTTGACAGGGAAGGCGCATCTTGATAGCGGCGCACTTACTGTAAAATTTACAAAGGTGCGTTATACAATTCCTTCTGCAGATTTTGTTTTAACTGATGATGGAATATATCTCGGCAACTTCAATATAAAAGATAAATATGGCAATACCGGCAATGTAAAAGGTGTATTGTATGAAACTGCTTTTAAGAATAACAGGTATGACCTTGATATGTCAACAAATAAATTATTATTGTTTGATACAAAAGCAAAAGACAATGATCATTTTTATGGTGATGTAATTGGAAAAGCGACTTTAAGTTTAAAGGGTCCGCAGGAAAATCTGCAAATGAATATTACCGGTGAAGCCGTAGAAACTTCACACATATATATACCCACAGATAACAGTAAAAAAAGTGCTGACGCGGATTACATTTTCTTTAAACAATATGGTACGCAGCCGCAGCCTGATGTGCTTGCGAACACTACAAACCTCAATATAAATCTTGATCTTATTGCAAACAATAAAGCAATCGTTTCAGTAATACTTGATGAACTTACCGGCGATATTATTGAAGCAACCGGTAATGGAAGATTGCTGATAAAAATTCCTGCAAAAGGCGATGTAACAATGAAC
>JAICKT010000225.1 GCA_025927795.1 Parafilimonas sp.
ATGATAAAAAGTTCTGTGAATATATAAAAAAGGTGCCGTTATAAATAATACAAATCATTGTTGATATTCTTTAACAAGATGAATATCGGCAATTCAATAATTGTAAGGTTGACGATTATTAAAAGTAGTAATTGGAAAACTAATAACAAATCAGCCTGCATACATTTCCATTTGCAAGCGCGTTTCTTCAAGGTCTAATTCTCTTTCAACCTTGCGCAAAATTTCTTCGCTTGCTTCACCACGGCGGTGCAACATTTGCAATGTTTTTCTTTCAATAGCAATGAGGTCAATTTGCATTTTTGAAAACTCATTAAAAATAGTTCCCGGTAATTTTTCTCCCTTTCCAAAATAATTGGCGGGCAAATCTGTTTTTTGCAAACGATTATATTTTACTTCGTACTTACTTTTTATGTTGTGCAATAATTCTTCAGGCACTAAAGAGAGATTATCTTCAATATAACTTATAACATTCAATACAATTTTATTACGTACATCATATTCTTCTGCAACAATTGAATATGGCTGCAATTTCATTTTTCTTATCAGCCAGGGTAAAGGCAAGCCAAGCACAATTAGAGTTGAAAGTATTACGCAAAATGCGAGATAAATAATAAGGTTTCTGTGCGGAAAAGAAACTCCGTTTTCTAATGTTAATGGTATTGCTAATGCTGCCGCCATTGACACAACACCACGCATTCCTGTCCATCCAACAATAAACATATTTCTTTTATCAAAAGGTTCATTTTCACGAATGCGTTTACTCAGCCATCTTGGTACCAATGCTGCAGGAATAACCCACACAAACCGTACTGCAATAACAACTATGCTAACAGCAACACCATACAAAGCCAGTTCACTAACGGAATAATTTTTTATTCCTTCCATTACATTACGTAATTGCAAACCGATTAAAACAAATATTAGCCCATTCAATATAAACACAACCACATCCCAAACTGCATAAGCCATTATCCTGCTTTGGTTGCCGAAAATTTCTCCCGATCGGAACGATAAATACAAACCAGTGGTTACAACTGCAAGAACACCGGAAACTTCTAAACGTTCTGCAAGCAAATACGATGCGAATGGCGTTATAAACGTGAGCGTAACTTCTAATATCGGGTCACAAATAAATTTTTTATGAACGAGATAAAGTATATAACCGATGATTAAACCAATGGCAATGCCTGCTCCGGCAATCCAGATAAAATTTAAACCTGCTTTCCATAAAATAAAATTTCCTGCAGCTACTGCGGCTAATGCATATTTATATGCAATCAATCCGCTGGCATCGTTTACAAGACTTTCTCCTTCCAATATTGCGATTACGCGGGGCTGTAATCCCAAACCTTTTGTAACAGATGTTGCCGCAACCGCATCAGGCGGTGATACAATTGCGCCGATTAAAAATGATACAGGCCAGCTAATGCCTGGTATTAAATTATATGCAGTTATTGCTACCAATGCTGTTGTAAAAAATACAAGACCAATTGAGGCAAGACTGATTGGTCTTATTGCTGCTTTAAAATCGCGCCAGCTTGTGTTCCATGCAGCACCGTATAATAAGGGTGGTAAAAAAATCAGGAACACAACATCAGGACTTAAGGTGATAACAGGAAGGTCTGGTATTAAACTGATAATAATACCGGATACAACTAATATAATATGAAAAGGGAATTTATACCTATTGCTAAGCACACCTAAAAACGTAATACCGAAAAGCAAAACCACAATGATGCTTACATTTTTCATGCTTTAAAAATAAGCGTTTCCTTAAATTATAAATTGCCGGAACGTTTGATTGAAATATGCATTTACAATCTGCCAGACTTGATTCTTTGCCTGATATATTTGATGATATTAACCCCAACACAAAAGGAGACAAGATAATGACGGAAAGATGGTTTAATGCGATTAAAGATTATTTGAAAAATTATATTAATATTATTTTAGTGAATTGGATATATGAATAAAATTAATCGCATTTTTGAAGAGTAATGAATGAACAAATTAATTTTAATATTCAGCCGGAGATTTTGTCATTTATGCGAAAGTCATCTGGAATGAGTGAGGAGGAGGTTGCAAAGAAATTGAAGCTGTCAAAGTCAAAATACTTAAGCATTGAGAGCGGGGACGAAAAAATTTCACAAAACCATTTGGTACACCTTGCAGATATTTATAAGAGACCATTAATAGCATTTTATTCAATTGATAATACAAAGCCCTCAGAACTCCCACATGATTATCGTTTAAATCGAGATAAAAAAATTTCATCAGAGGTTTTTTTAGCTAAGCGTAAAGCATTATATCTAGCAGAAGAATTAAGAGAAATATCAGGAAGAAAAACAATATTACCTAACGTTAATACCAATGTTTCAGCAATAGCATTAACAGAAAAAATACGACCTCTTTTGAAAATTGATTTAGAATTATTGAAAGAAGTGATTGAGCGCAAAGAGGAAACCGCTTTGAGTTATTATAAATCATTAATTGAAGAAGTGTTTTTTATTCCTATCCTTGAACATCCATTAAAATCAAATGGCGTACGAGCATTTTCGGTTTTTAATGACATCTGTGTAATTGTGTTAAACGAAAGCGATTCTAATGAAGTGCGGCTATTTTCTTTAATGCATGAGTTTTGCCATTTGCTAAAAAAACAAGATGGTATTTGTACGATTGATATCGAAAAAGACAGGAGCAACCAGCCTGAAGAAAAATTTTGCGATGAATTTGCGGCTTGTTTATTAGTACCTGAACAACAATTACGAAATGCTATACAAGGGTTGCAAATTACAAGTCTCAAACAGCTGACTGATATTTCCCAAATATTTGGCATAAGCAAGTTAGTTACACTTATTCGTTTGCGTGAGTTAAACATAATTAATTCGAATCAATATAAATCTTTGAAATCGAAATTGGAGTCAGTTAAGAGTAGAGGATTTGGAAGAAGAAATTGGGAACAGACTTATATTAAAAGAACAAGTCGTTTAGTATTAAACCATCTGCTTGATTCATTTAGAAAGGGAGAGTTGACGTACACTTCACTATCAACAATTACAGGCATTAAAGATAAGTATTTGCAAAAATTTATTTAATGGCTGTCAAAAGGAATTTATACAATCAGGATTTGATCTACATAATAGACATGAGTTCACTTAAAGAATTTCATGACCGATATCCTAAGAATATACTTCCAAGCATTTGGCAACGTATAACTACTTTGATTCAGAATGAACAGCTTTTTTCTCACATAGAAGTATTGCGTGAAATCAAAAATACTATTTACGCAAAAGATAAATTATTGCAATGGAGTAATAAGAATAAGAAAATATTTGCTTCAATAGATGGATGCCAAATACAACAGATGATGGTAATTAAACCAAAATTCAATTTAGGTTATTGGAATAACAATATAAATAGGCCAGCACCATGGGCTGATCCTTATTTGATCGCAATGGCCATTTGCGAAAAAGCAGTTATTGTAACACAAGAGCATAAAACAAAAGCAAATAGAATCCCACCAATAGCCAATCAATTTAACATCCGCTGTTTAAATTTGCTAGAATTTTTTCAGGAACTGAGAATAAAACTGTAGTACTACGCAATCACCAAATTATTATTTACAATTTCAATCAAATCATTTTTTTTATAAGTTTTCCCAACATCATTAAGCCATAATCAATATCATCGCTCCATGGCTTGCCGTAACTTATGCGTATGTAGTTTGAATTACCTGAATTCGCAAAGAAAATTTTTCCGGGCACAATAGAAATGCCGAGTTTCATCGCTTCGGTTCTTAATTTAAAAGCATTCACTTTTTTATTTAATTCCAGCCATAAAATAAAACCACCTTGCGGGCGAGAAACTTTTGTGTCTTCAGGAAAATATTTAATGATTGCCTGTATATAACGAAGACATTGTGTGTGCAAAGCTTTGCGCAAATTTTTTAAATGATATTCATAACGACCATGTTGTAAAAAATGCGCAATAGCTGCTTGCGTTAATGTGGGACTGCTGATGTTTTGAATTCTTTTTATTTGCTTTACCTGGTCTAAATACTTACCGGGTATTGACCAGCCAATACGATAGCCTGGTGTAAGCGATTTTGAAAGCGATGAACAATGCATTACCAAACCTTTCTTATCAAAATACTTGCATGTTTTAGGTCGTGTTTTACCAAAATAAAGTTCACCATAAATATCATCTTCAATTAAAGGAATGTTATGCTTTGAAATAATATCAACCAATTTCTTTTTGTTCTCTTCAGGCATACAACTTCCAAGCGGATTACTAAAATTCGGAACAACAACGCATGCTTTTATTTTAGATTTTTTTAAAGCTGCTTGAAAGGCTTCAAGGTCAATACCCGTTAAAGCATCAGATGAAATTTCTACAGCCTTTAATCCTAAACTTTCAATTGCCTGGTAAATACCAAAATACGTTGGTGATTCAACTGCAACTGTGTCGCCGTAATTTGTAACAGCTTTTAAACAAATAGTAATTGCCTCCAAACAACCTGAGGTAACTACAACCTCATCCGGTTTTATTTTTCCACCCCAGTTAAATGCAAGTTTTGCTATTTGTTTTCTTAACTCAACATTGCCTTGCGCATGTTCATAACTAATGCAATGGTCTTTATGATTGCGCAATGCATGTACAACGGATTTATTAAGTTTTGCAGTTGGTAATAATGATGCATCAGGAACAGCCAGCGCAAAATTTATAACATTGGTTGAAGCAATATCACTGTAGATAGAAGCAATCATTTCCTTCACAGTTACCTCATGCGATAAAGCATCCGGTTGTTTTAAACTTGGTAAGCCGGGAAAGCGGCTGTTATTAAAACGAACATAGTATCCGGACTTTGGTCTTGATTCAATCAAACCTTTCCCTTCCAAATGGTAATAAGCCTGGAATGCAGTGCCGGCGCTAATTCCGTACTCTTCACTCAACACACGAACGGAAGGAAGCTTATCGCCGATACGCAACACTTCTTCAGAAATCATCTTCTCCAAACCCGTTGCTACCTGCATATAAATATGGTCGTCTGAATTGAATTTATTTTTTGCCATATAAAATCTGATATAGTCAAAAATACAAAAACTGAATCTGTTTTAAATAAATAATGTTTAGAAAATTTGCAGTATCAATTTTAATAAATGAAGACAGAATTGAGAAAAGGATATATCGCTTTAGCCATCGTAAGTTTTTTCTGGGGCACTACATACATCGCTTCAAGAATAGGAGTGGAGCATATGCCGGGCATTTTTTTATCAGGCGTAAGACAATTTTCTTCTGGTGTAATATTGGCAAGTTTCTTTTTATTTAAAGGATATAAACTTCCTGCATGGAATGAACTCAAAAAAATTTCTTTACAGGGAATTATTTTGTTATGCATAACGAATGGTTCACTAACATGGTCTCTGCAATACATAAGCAGCGGGCTTGCAGCTATTATTGCCGCATTGGTTCCATTATTCATTGCATTGTTTAGCGTATGGCTTTCAGAATGCACAAGAATAACAAGATGGATGTTTGTAGGATTATTCATTGGCTTTGTTGGTGTACTCACTATATTTTATGACTACCTCGATTTGTTTAAGAACACATCTTTTATCACAGGAATTTCACTGGCGTTTATATCAACACTTGCATGGTCTTTCGGCACCGTTTATACAGCAAAACAAAAAACCTCAATTCCGATTTTATTTAATGTAAGCCTGCAAATGTTAGCCGGCGGTTCAGTAATGCTTATGCTATGTTTTGTTTCCGGTCAATACATAAATCTTGCTAATGCAAATAACTCTACATGGTACGCGTTGCTTTACTTAATTTTTTTCGGGTCGTTGCTCGCTTACTCTGCGTACGTAATTGTGTTCACAAAACTTCCGCCCACATTGGCTTCTATTTATGCATATATAAATCCGTTGGTGGCAATTTTATTTGGCTGGTTATTACTTCAGGAAAAAATGAATGTGCACATGATATTCGGAACACTTATCACACTCGCGGGGGTTTATTTGGTTAAACGTGAATTTAAAAAACAACCAATCATCAAGCAATAAAAACTAATCTATGAATAATATAATTATTGTTGAATACAATGCCTCGCATCAGCCTTATTTTGAAAAATTCAACAGGCAATGGATAGAAAAATATTTCATGATGGAACCATTGGATGAGTTTGTATTAAGGAATCCTGAAGAAGCAATTTTAAAACCGGGCGGCGCTATTTTGATGGCTGAATGCGATGGCGAAATTGCCGGTACTGTTGCATTGAGAAAATTGGATGGAGAGATGTATGAGTTTACAAAAATGGCTGTAGATGAAAGATTCAGACGAAGAGGAATTGCAGAGCGATTGAGTTATGCCAGCTTTGATAAAGCAAAAGAATTAGGCGCAGTAAAAGTTGTTCTTTATTCAAACACAAAGAATGCAGCAGCAATAAAGTTGTATGAAAAAATTGGATTTAAACATTTAAAAGTTGAATCCGGTGTTTATAAAAGAGCCAATGTAAAAATGGTAATTGACATTGATGAAATATTACAACCGGCAACCATCAACCCTTTACTCTATAATAAAAAAAAATTTTAAGAATTAAATAAAACGATATGGAACTTCTTACAGAAATCGCTGTACGCAAAACAAATCATTCAAGAATTAGTGAAGTAAATTTTAATCATCTTGAATTTGGTAAATATGTTTCAGACCATATGCTGGTTTGCGATTACATAAATGGTGAATGGCAGACACCACACATCATACCTTATGCAAATCTTTCTTTAAGTCCTTCTGCGCTTGCTCTGCATTATGGACAAACTGTTTTTGAAGGAATGAAAGCGTTTCGCATGGAGAATAATAGTATAAGCATTTTTAGAATTGATAAACATTATAGCCGTTTTGTAAAATCATTGGAAAGAATGTGCATGGCGGTTGTGCCCGAAGAAATTTTTACAGATGGATTGTTGCAATTAATAAAGTTTGATAAAGCGTGGGTGCCATCTTATCCAGCAAGTTTATATATAAGACCATTCATGTTTGCAAGTGAAGCAAAGTTTGGTGTGAAAGTCTCAGATGAATATCGTTTTGTCATCTTCACCGGACCAGTGCCTGCTTTGTTTACAAAACCAATAAAAGTAAAAGTGGAAACAAAATATGTGAGAGCTGCAAAAGGCGGAACAGGCTCGGCAAAATGCGGTGGCAATTATGGCGCTTCATTTTTGCCAACTAAAAAAGCGCATGAAGAAGGTTACAACCAGGTGTTGTGGACAGACAGTAAAGAA
>JAICKT010000441.1 GCA_025927795.1 Parafilimonas sp.
ATTTTTACGATGTAATCAATAATCTCTGTTTCGCTTTTATAATTTATTTTATCTGCATCGTCTGTGGCTTTATGATAATCAGGATGACTGTTTGTAAAGAAGAATAAAACAGGAACGCTATCTCTGTAAAATGCGGAATGATCGCTTGGTCCGCTGCCACTGCTGTCAAATTTTACAACAAGATTTGGATCAGTTGTATTTTGAAAAACTTCGCTCCATGTTGGCGAAGTTCCATAACCGCCGATAGTAAGTTTTCTTGAAGAATCGTATCTGCCAACCATATCCATATTTATCATATAATTCATGTTCACATTTGCGGTTGGATGCTCAAGCCAGTATTTAGAACCTAACAAGCCAAGTTCTTCTCCCGAAAAAGCAATGAATAAATAATTATTATTACGATCTTTTGTATTATACAGTAATCTTGCCAGTTCAATTAGCGCTGCAGTTCCGCTGGCGTTATCATCTGCACCATTGTGAATTTGCCCTTGCCCATCCAAACTATTTCCATCTTCACCATAACCTAAATGATCGTAGTGCGCACCAATAACAATCGTAGTGGGCGCATTAAAATTTAGATAACCAATTACATTATGTGCAATGCGGTCATCAATTTTTAAATCTACGTTTATATTAAGATCATAAGTGTTGGTTGGATCAGCAAAATATTTTTGCACACCATCTTCCGTTAAATAAATAACAGGTATTGAAACTGTTTCGGATGAATCATTTTTATCAAATAAAATATTGTCTGCTGCTGCTGAACTGTTATAAATCACCAGTGCTTTTGCGCCTTTCTTTGCATCTTGTTTTGCCTCAGTTTTAATAGCATTCATGATATCAAAATGCGGATTCTTCGCATTATCATCAAGCATGTCTGCCACATTCCAAAACCATATTTCATTTTCTTCTCTTAATAGCGGCGAAACATTTCCTTTTACAGAACCGTTGGCTGAAAAAGCAAGTGGATAATAATCTGTTTTAGGTTCAAGCTTCTGCCCGTTTACTGAGCAAATGTTATCCGGCGCATTAAATTCTTTGCCTCCGTTAATCGGAAACGCCTGTATAAAACCATCATCACCTTTAGGCTGCAGCTTATATTTTTCAAACATTTCTTTTATGTATTCCATAGCAAGCGCTTCACCCGGCGTACCGGCCCTTCTTCCTTCTAATTTATCATTTGCCAAATATTGAATATGTGTTTGAATATTGGCAGTAATAATTTTATCAGACCTCGCTTTTGATTTTTTGCTTTGTGCAGATGCAAGGTTTATAACAGGTAGAAGGAATACAAAAAGCCATAGTTTTTTCATGTACTTAATTTTTTCGCATCTGACTTTACCATAAAACTTTAGTTAGAATATCTAATTCAGAATTTATGGGGGCATTTAATAAATGTGAATGTACAAATGTAATAAGCGAATATCCTGATTTGTTTCATGTTGAAAACTTACTAACCGCAATTTTATTTTTAAAGAAATTGTAATTTCAGTCAAAACTTCCAATATCGTAATATCTTACCATAACGGCAGCTTAGTTTTGCACCGCAAATATGGTTTCGGCAAAAAAAAATGTACATATTGCATTGGTTGGCAATCCTAACAGCGGCAAATCATCTTTATTTAATGCGCTTACCGGTCTCAATCAAAAAGTCAGCAATTTTCCCGGCGTTACGGTAGATAAAAAAACCGGCGTTTCTCATTTAAATGATGAAACCTCAGCCACTATTATTGATTTACCCGGCACATACAGTCTTTACCCGCGCAGGGCTGATGAATGGATTGCATATAAAGTGCTGATGCATGCAGATGAGGATATTCAACCCGATGTAATTCTGTTAATTGCTGATGCAAGTAATTTAAAACGTAACCTTCTTTTTTGCAGCCAGGTTATAGATCTTAAATATCCCGCGGTAATTGCATTAACCATGATGGATCTTGCGCGTAAAAAGGGAATTGAAATTGATGTTGCAGGTTTATCAACAGAATTGGGTGTGCCGGTTGTTCCCGTTAATCCAAGAAAAAATAAAGGCATTACACAGTTGAAGAAAACATTGGCTTTAACGGCAAAGCAAAATCAAAAATTATTACAGAGAGATTTTATAAACAATCATCAGCTTGCACCAAAAGCAGTTGACACAGTTAAAAATATTTTTCCGGGCATCAGCGATTATTCAAGTGTTCATCATCTCATCAATCACGAAAACTTTCCTTTTCCTGATACAATACAGGAACAAATTGAACAGGCAGAAATTGATAACAATTTTAATCCCACAAAAACACAGGCAGAAGAAATTGTTCAGCGTTACAGTCGCATTAACCAGGTAATGCAGCAAAATGTTGTTGAACCAGATCCTTTGCAACGAAAATTATTTACCGAATCGCTGGATAATCTTTTACTGCATCGTGTTTGGGGGTATGTGATTTTATTATCTGTTTTGTTTTTGCTTTTTCAAAGTATTTTTTCAATTGCACAATATCCCATGAATGCCATTGACTGGAGTTTTTCTCAATTAAGCGGCTGGTTAAATTCAGTTTTGCCTGCTATGTGGTGGAGTGATTTATTGGTTAATGGATTGATTGCAGGTTTAAATGGCATACTTGTTTTTGTGCCGCAGATAATGATTTTATTTGGATTGATAACCTTGCTTGAAGATACAGGTTATATGGCGCGCATAAGTTTTTTAAGTGATAAACTAATGCGTAAAGTAGGCTTGAATGGTAAAAGCGTAATGCCTATGATAAGCGGGTTTGCATGTGCTGTGCCCGCAATAATGTCCACACGAAATATTGAAAATCGTAAAGAAAGATTGCTTACCATCATGGTTACACCATTAATGAGCTGCAGTGCAAGGTTGCCTGTTTATACAATTTTAATTGCGCTGGTAATTCCCAATAAATTTTACTTTGGATTTTTGAGTTTACAAGGTTTGGTAATGATGGCGCTTTATTTATTAGGATTGGTTATGGCGCTGATTGTAAGTTATGTTTTCCGGTTTATTATTAAGCTGAAAGAAAAAAGTTATTTTATTCTTGAACTGCCTGTTTACCGTGCACCACGCTGGAAGAATGTTGGTATAACGATGATTGAAAAGGCAAAAATTTTTGTTACAGATGCGGGACGCGTTATTTTGTTTATCAGTCTTTTACTTTGGTTTCTCAGCAACTATGGTCCGCCTTCAAGAATGCATAGCGTTAATGAAAAATTTGCTGCCATCAAACAACAGAATATTTCTCAACAACAATTGGCTTCAATACAAAAACAATATAAATCTGAAAAGCTGCAGAATTCTTTTGCTGGTATTTTAGGTAAAACAATTGAACCTGTTATTAAGCCTTTGGGTTATGATTGGAAAATTGGCATTGCATTAATTACCTCTTTCGCAGCGCGTGAAGTTTTTGTAGGAACAATGGCAACATTATATAGTGTAGAAGATAAAGACAATAAAACTTTGCATGAAAA
>JAICKT010000372.1 GCA_025927795.1 Parafilimonas sp.
ATTTTGTATGATATGCCCGATCATGCACCAACACATAATTCTTTAGGCTGGTTATACAAAACCCAGTTTGATGATTATAAAAAAGCAGAAACACATTTTAGAGCAGCCATAAAAAGCGATGCAAACTATCCGCATCCATATTTTCATTATGCTATTTTGTTGACAGATATGGAACGATTTGAAGATTTGAAAAAACATCTTGAACGTTGCCTCACAATTCCCACTATAGAAAAATCATGGGTGTACTATCGTTATGCACTTGCCGAAGAATTAAATATGCAATTTGATGCTGCTATTAATTATTTTGAGCGCGCCATTCTTGTTTCACTAAATGATGAAAAAATAAAAGATTATAGAACTGATATTGAACGCTGCACAAAAAAAATTGAGATGGCACATAATCATAAAGAATGGATTGATAGCAAGAAAAGTAAACAATAATTAATGCTGCAGTTTTTTCATCAGCATTTCTTTTCTGCTTCTTGAAACATCTATGTTTGAACCATCGCTCATAATTAAATAACCACCGTCACCTTTAATATATTTTTCTATTTCATTAAGATTAATGAGGTAGGAGTGATGCACTCTTAAAAAAGAATAATCTTCCAGCATTTCTTCGATTTCCTTTAAAGTGCGTGAAGCGATAATTTTTTGTTTGTTTTTTAAAAATAGTGTTGTGTAATTACTATCTGACGAACAACTGATGATGTTTTCAACGAACAGCATTTGTAAACCTTCCATAGTTGGAATGGCAATTTTATTTACAGCAATGATTGGATGATTTAATTTTTGCAAAAGAATTTCTATTTGCTGCGGCAAAAATTGTTTTGAGCTTTGCATTGCTTTTTGTACCGCGGCTTGTAAATCTTCGCGGTCAACTGGTTTTAATAAATAATCCAACGCACTAAACTTGATTGCTTTTATTGCATACTGATCGTAACTGGTTGTAAAAATTACAGAGAAGTTAATCGAAGGTAATTGTTGCAACATTTCAAACCCATTCATGCCGGGCATTTCAATATCTAAAAAAAGTAAAGTGGGCGCTTGTTCTTTAATTGCTTTTAACGCATCTGCACCTGAATAACAAATATCCAACAACTTAACATCAGAACAGTAACGCTCAATTAAAGTTGCAAGGCTTTCGCAACTATAAGGTTCATCATCAACAATTATTGCTGTTATCATCAGAATTATTTTATCGTGAATCATCAAATCTGTGAATCCTCTTTATCCCTCATATTTCACGTCTCACTTTTCACCTTTATACTTCCATCATCTCTTTATAAAATATTTTTAAATGAACACGTGTGCCGGCTGCATGTCCGTTTTTATCTGTTAAATCCTCAATTGTAAAAAATGTTTGCTGATTAGAGTTATTATTTAGTAAACTCAAACGTTCAGTTGTAATTTTTAATCCCATTGACTTTTGTTTTTCCGCGGACTTACTTTTTAATAATTCAGCCTGTTCTCTACCAACACCATTATCCATAATCATGCATAGTAAAAAATTTTCTTCTGCACAGAAATCGAAGTTTAAAAAACCCTTTTCCTGTTTGTGCATTAAGCCATGCCATATAGCGTTTTCAGCAAAAGGCTGAAGTAAAAGTGGGGGAATAAAAATATTACCGGCTTCAACTGAATTTTTATAAGTAAAACTATAATCAAACGAATTTTTAAACCGTAGTCTTTCCATTTCTAAATACAAACGCAATGTTTCCAGTTCATCTTCTAAAGAAATAAATGATTGCTTTGAATTATTTAACACCATTCTTATCAGTCTTGAAAATTTTGTGAGATAATCCGATGCTTCTTCTGTTTTATTTTTTAAAATAAACCGATTGATAGAGCTTAAACAATTAAAAATAAAATGCGGGTTCATTTGTGCACGTAGCGCCTGCATTTCCAGTTCGGTTGCTTTGTTTTGTAACTCAGCCTGTGTTCTTTGACTTTCTAATTTTTCGTTCTTTCGTTTAAGTATGAAAGTTCTAAATATAATAAAGCCAATTAGCAGAGTAACTATCATTGCTGCAACAAGAACATTTTTTTGTATTGATTCACTTTTTACCTGTTGATGATTTAGTTGATTATCTTTTTTAAGTAAGTCAATTTGTGATTGTTTTTCTTCATCATTAAATTTCATTTGGGTAACAGCAAGGCTTCTGGCAAGCTGATCTTGTGAAATGGAGTCATTCATGTTATCAAAAAGCAACCGGTATTTATACGCACTATCTGTATTTTTTTGTTCATCATAAATTCTCCACATTAGCCAGTTTCCATCTCTTATAAATTGTCTTGCATGTGTTGTATTTGCAGTAGCAAGCAGTTGAACAGTGTATCTTAAGGAAGTATCGAATTTTTTTTGATAAACATAATCTTTTGCAATATTATCTAATAATTCCATTTCATCACATTTAATGTGCATGCGTTTTGCGAGCGGCAGGCAGTTAAGAAAATAATTCAGTGCTTTACCATATTGTTTTCTTAGCAGGTATATTTTTCCGATGCTTTCATTATATTCAGAAGAGTCTGTTAGCTTACAATAATGCAAAGCTGAATCGAGGTTGTTTTGCAAAAGATTTATAGCGACTTCAATTTCATAATATTCCTCTGTATGAAATTTTTTTGCATAACCTGCACTTCTATACAAATATTTTAAAGCATTAACTGTATCACCTATTGACTCATATAATTCACCTAAACGAATATTTACCGTTACAGGATCATCCTGATATTTTTGTTGCACCTGCAGCATGGAAATCTTTTTTAAAATATACCCAAATGCTTTCGTGTAATATCCCTGCAAAATATAACTGTTACCAAGTAATCCATAAGTTCGCGCCTGTCTTGCCTTATTATCTGTTTGCTGATAATAGGATAAAGCTTTTAAATAAACTATTCTTGCTTCATCAAACTTAGCTTCATACATAAGATAATAACCCAACCATAAGTTCGACCAGCTTAAATTTTTAAAATCATTGATTTGACTATACAATAAAATCGCTTGTCTGAAATAATTTTCTCCAACTTCATAACTTTCAGTAGCCGCCATTTCACCTAAGTTTTCAAAAGCATTTGCCATTCCCTTTGAATAATTCAATTCTTTGGCTTCTTTCAATGCTTCTGATGCATAAGCAATTGCCGAGTCTGCGTTCAATTGCCAAAACAAATGATCAGAATCGTTACCCACATGCCCATATTTAAAACTTATTTTAAGCAAACAATCTGTCCGGGCACTATCATGCAGTAAAATCAATATTTTTTTGAGGCTGTCAATTTGTTGTTGCGCAGTGGCAGTACAAAAAACAATCTGCGCAAAGAATATTATCGCAAAATATTTTAGCATGATATTAAGAGACACCGATGTTTAACTAAAGCTACCACCAATTACACATCTCTTCCTAAAAAAAATTAGCCGTTTACAATTATTGGTGATGGTTGAAACTTTTGAATGAGTGATCTACAATACAAAGATTTATGGCAGGCTGTTTATTTAGTTAATTAATCATTCATTTCTGTAAAGTATCATTTAATACTACCAACCAATCATTCATGCTTTTCTTTAGATAAACGCATAAATAATTTCATATCAGTAAAATATTTTACTATGAAAACAAAATTGTTTAATAATCAAAAATCGTTCAGCAAAACAAAAACCATTGTTGCGTTTACAGCTTGTATCTGTTTATTAAATATTAATGAATCTATCTCACAGTTTGCTTTGAATAAAAATACCTGTCCTGAATTATTAGCAACAAACACCGGTGTTAATACAGATACAAATGCAAATGCTTTTAATTTAAATAATGTTGCCAAAAATATAAAAGTGCAAAGGTCTTTTATATCATATTTTGGCGAAAACACAGAAAACAACTGGAGCATGGCTGGCAAATATTTTCTTAACTGTTTTAATGTAAATGGCTTACTCAACTATGCATGGTTTACAAAAAATGGAAAGCTTATTAATGTAACTACTTATGGTACAGAAAAAGATTTACCGGCAGATGTAAGAAAGATTGTAAAAAGCAAGTATTATGATTATAAAATTGCCGTGGCTATCGAAGTAAAAGAAGATAACCGTGATATATGGGTGGTACAATTAGATAATGCATCGGAACAAATAACAGTAAGGGTTGAAGATGGTGAAATGGAGCAGGTACAGCAGTCCCCAAAATAAACTAATTAAATGGCTATGTAGGTCATAATAGAGCAGTCAACACAGCTCCGTTTTCTAATGGGTTTTTTCGTTACATGGCATTGGTAGCTGATGAAGTTTACCCGATATTCTTACTTAGTTGTATAACGATTTGAATATTTCATCAGTCTTAAATTAAACGAAAACTGTTTGCTGGATTTAAGTATTCATGCAAAAC
>JAICKT010000190.1 GCA_025927795.1 Parafilimonas sp.
ATGCAAAACTTATTTCATGATGGAGGTTATAGCAACACCGGTGTTACGCAACAGGTAATTGAGCAGATGGAAAAATAGCATACGTATTAACTGGAATAATACGTATCTTCGATATATGACAACTAAGCTCACATTAAGCCTCGACGATAAAATAATTTCAAAAGCTAAAAAAATTGCTGCGCGAAAAAAAACCAGTATTTCAAAACTGGTATCTAATTATTTTGAAAAACTACCGGAAAAAGAAAGTAAAAAAGACCCATCTGTATTAATCGGAATATTAAAACCCAAGAACAAATCTAGTGATGTTGAAGCTGCAATAAAAAACGCACGTTGGGAATATTTAAAGAAAAAACATGGCTTATAATTTTTTTATTGATTCAGATGTGCTTCTTGATGTATTGGTTGAAAGAAAGCCATTTGTTAAAGAAAGTTACGAGTTGTTTAACGCACAATACAACAATTTAGCACAGCTTTATACTACAGCTTCTGTTATTTTAAATGTGCAATATGCAGGTAATAAATTAATTGGAAAAGGTTCTGCAAAAATTGCTATTAAAGAATTTCTATCGTTTGTAAAAATTTGCTTAACAACAAAAGAAACAATGCTTAAAGCGTACAATTCTTCTTTTGCAGATATTGAAGATGCTGTTCAATATTATTCAGCAGTTGCAGATAAAGTAATAGACTTTTTTGTAACGCGGAATACAAAGGATTACAAAAATGCAGATGAGCATTTAAAAATTGTTACGCCTGCAGAAGCAATAAAAATCCTAAGCTAATTATTCTTAAATCATCTCACTCTGTAATAAAGGATTTTTATATGCACTGCGTTGTTCATTATAATTTTTTGCAGCAGCAATAAAATGTACAAATAAAGGCGCAGGTTTTTCTACGGTACTTTTTAATTCAGGATGATATTGTACGCCTATAAAAAAGGGATGATTTTTTACTTCCATAATTTCAACCAAACTACTGTCTGGGTTTACACCACTTGCAATCATTCCATTTGTTTCAAACCGTTCAAGATAATTATCATTAAATTCAAACCGATGACGATGCCTTTCGCTAATCAATGTTTTACCATAAATATTATATGCTAAAGTTCCCGGTTTTATTTCGCATGGATACGCACCCAATCGCATAGTGCCGCCCATCATATTAATCTTTTTTTGCTCTTCCATCATATCAATTACAGGATCGCTCGTTTGCGCATCCATTTCAGTAGAGTGTGCATTTTCAATTCCTAAAACATTGCGTGCAAATTCAATTACTGCCATTTGCATTCCCAAACAAATTCCAAAAAAAGGCAGGTTATTTTCGCGGGCATATTGTACGGCAACAATCTTCCCTTCAATACCACGTTTACCAAAGCCAGGTGCAACGAGTAAACCATCAAGCCCTTCTAATTTTTCTTTTACATTATGTTTGTTGATTCCTTCGCTGTGTACATCTACTACCTGCACTTTTACTTCATTTATTGCGCCGGCATGTATAAAACTTTCAAGGATGGATTTATATGCATCCTGTAACTCCATATATTTTCCAATCAAGCCAATACTTACTTTGCTTTTTGGATATTTTAATTTATCTAAAAAACTTTTCCATTTACTTAAATCTGCTTCAGGAACAAGCGTGGTGTTTAATTTTCTTAAAGTAATTATATCTAATTTTTCGCGCAGCATTGCCAGGGGAACTTCATAAATAGTGGATGCATCCAATGCTTCTATCACTGCTTCAACTTTTACATTACAGAATAAAGCGATTTTTCTTTTTAAATCATTATTCAATTGCTCTTCTGTTCTGCATACAATAATATCAGGATGCACGCCTGTTTCACTCAGCATTTTTACGCTGTGTTGCGTAGGTTTTGTTTTTAATTCTTTTGCTGCGCGTAAATAAGGAATTAATGTAAGATGTATTACGCAAACATCACCTTCCGGCAATTCCCATTGCAACTGGCGCACCGCTTCAATAAACGGAAGGCTTTCTATATCACCGACTGTTCCGCCAATTTCTGTTATTACAATATCGTAGTTGCCATCGTTGCCCAGCAATAACATGCGGCGTTTAATTTCATCGGTAATATGCGGCACAACCTGTACCGTTTTTCCCAAAAAATCACCTGCACGTTCTTTATTAATTACGGTTTGATAAATTCTTCCGGTAGTAACGTTGTTTGCCTGCGATGTATATATATTAAGGAAACGTTCGTAATGTCCGAGGTCTAAATCGGTTTCTGCACCATCTTCCGTTACATAACATTCACCATGTTCGTAAGGATTTAAAGTGCCGGGGTCAACATTTATATATGGATCAAATTTTTGAATGGTTACACGAAAGCCCCTTGCCTGCAAAAGTTTAGCAAGCGATGCGGCAATGATGCCTTTACCCAAACTGCTTGTTACACCGCCGGTAACGAAAATATATTTTGCCATATATATGGTTTTTATTTTGCTTTTTACGGCATCATCTAAAATTAAAAAAGAAAACCTGCACAGCGTACTGTGTTTTGTTTTCATTCTGTCTTGATGTTAGATTATTGCCTGTTGACCGGCGAGATGAAAAATTCTCAGTGGTCATGCAAAGCTAAAAGATATTTTTTGCCTGTCGAAATTTCCTTGCAAAATCCACCATGAAAGTGGAAAATTTTTTATTCTTTTTATGAAACGGCGAACAAGCGTTCTCCTTTATTACCTTTGCAGCCCCAATATTTTTTTCACCATAAAATAAATAGAATGAAAATTACTGTTGTAGGTGCTGGTGCTGTTGGAGCTACTTGTGCCGATAACATTGTGCGCAAAGAACTGGCACATGAAGTTGTTTTGCTTGATATTAAAGAAGGATTATCTGAAGGTAAAGCGCAGGACATGATGCAAACGGCTGCATTACTTGGTTTTGATACACGCATTACCGGCAGCACAAATGATTATGCAAAAACTGCAAACAGCGATGTGGTCGTTATTACATCGGGATTGCCACGTAAACCGGGAATGACGAGAGAAGAATTAATTGGAACAAATGCAGGTATTGTAAAAGGAGTTGTTGAAAATATTTTAAAACATTCGCCAAATGCTATTCTCCTAATCATCAGTAACCCGATGGATACAATGACGTATCTCGCATTAACATCAAGTAAATTACCTAAGAACAGAATTATTGGAATGGGCGGCGCTTTAGACAGTGCACGTTTCAGATACCAGTTAAGTCAGCATCTTGGCTGCAGCCCTGCAGATTTAAATGCTATTGTAATTGGCGGGCATGGCGATACTACAATGATTCCTTTAATAAGTAAAGCCACATGGAACAGCATACCTGTAACAAATTTTTTAAGTGAAGAACAACAAAAACAAATTGTAAATGACACGATGGTTGGCGGTGCAACACTTACAAAATTAATTGGCACTTCTGCATGGTATGCACCCGGTGCTGCGGGTGCTGCGCTTGTTGAAGCAATCGTTAGAGATGAGAAAAAGTTATTTACCTGTTGTGTATATGTTGATGGAGAATATGGGCAAAAAGATATTTGCATGGGCGTGCCTGTTGTAATTGGTAAAAATGGCTGGGAAAAAATTGTTGAAGTTGAATTGGATGAAAAAGAAAAAGCTGCTTTTGCAAAAAGTGCAGATGCAGTTAGGAGTATGAATGATGTGTTAAAGACCTTGTAAAGAGTTTATTTAAGCATAAGCCATGCCTTTTTAATGCATGGCTTTTTCTTTTTAATACATGGCACATTTTTTTCGCCCTGTAATTACATGCAGAGTAAAATAAAAATTCTCGGTCACCCGGTACACCCGATGCTGGTGCCTTTTCCTATTGCTTTTTATACTGCAACAATGGTTTGCACTATTGTTTATGCATCAAACGGAAATACTTTTTGGTTTCATGTTGCATTTATAGCAAATTGTGCAGGTATTGTTATGGCTGCTGTTGCCATATTGCCAGGTTTAATCGACTGGCTTGCTATTCCTGAATTATCAGATGCAAAATCAACAGGTCTTAAACACATGGTGGCAAATGTTTTTTCACTTGGCTGTTTTGTTGCCAATGCCGCGATTAATTATACAAAACTTTCAGCAGCGCATCCACCTGTGCAGGCTCCTCTTATGTTAACTATTGCAGGCTTTTTAATTATGTTGTATGCAGGTTTTAAAGGCTGGAAAATGGTACAGACATATCACATAGGTATTGATAAATTTGCTCCCGAGGAATTGCCGCAAGAAAATGCCGTTGAAAAAAATGCGAACGAAATATTTACAGACGCTACAGAAAAGCCTGAAGAAAAAAAGTAGTTAGCATCTTCTCAATTTTTTATCTTATAAAAATTTAAAATTTTAAACGTGTATATATTTATGCTGATTTAAAACATTAACATGAAGAACATAAAAATATCTTCTGCACAATTTGAACATAAAAGTGGCGATAAAAATTATAATCTTTCTGTAATTGATTCGCTTTCAAAAAAAGCAAAACAACAAGGTGCAGATATTGTTGCATTTCATGAATGCTCGATAACAGGTTATACGTTCGCAAGACATTTATCAAAAGAACAAATGCTTGAACTGGCAGAATTTATTCCGGATGGAGAAACTATTTCAAAGCTTACACAAATAGCTGCAAAAAATAATATTGTTGTGCTGGCGGGTTTGTTTGAAAAAGATAAAGAGGATAATTTATTTAAAGCTTATGTGTGTGTTGATAAAAATGGATTAGTTGCAAAATTCCGAAAACTGCATCCTTTTATCAATCCTTATTTAACACCGGGAAATGAATATTGTGTGTTTGATTTGTGCGGATGGAAATGCGGCATTCTTATTTGTTACGACAATAATATTATTGAAAATGTGCGTGCAACTAAATTGCTTGGTGCTGATATAATTTTTATGCCGCATGTTACCATGTGTACACCTTCAACAAGACCAGGTGCCGGTTTTATAGATCCCAAGCTTTGGGAGAACCGTGAAGCGGATCCAACATCTTTGCGTTTGGAATTTGACGGAATGAAAGGTCGCGAATGGCTGATGAAATGGTTACCTGCACGTGCTTATGATAATGCGATTTATGCAGTGTTTTCAAATGCAATAGGAATGGATGATGACCAGTTGAAAAATGGCTGCTCAATGATAATTGATCCATTTGGAGATGTTATTGCCGAATGCAGAACCTTGGGTGATGATATAACAACTGCAACTATTACTGCGGATAAACTTACAAAAGCAGGCGGTTATCGTTATATAAAAGCAAGAAGACCTGAATTGTATAAAGACATAATTGGTGTATCACACAAATCAGAACAAAAAGTGGTTTGGCTAACTGCTGATGAATAATAACAATCAATATGAAAAAATATTTTCTTTTTATCACGATGATATTAATTGCTGCAGTTGCGTTTATTTCTTTTTCATTTCAAAATAAATCTCAACAACAAAACGGTTATATACTCGAACATGAAAAAGATATTGCAAAGCAAGAAGCAGGAACGCATAACGGCGGTGGCAATACGATTGGTTACAGCTTTTTTGCAAATGCAAAAGATTTAAAACTTGTTTTTAGAAAACGTGTTTTAAAACCCGGTTCTGCGATTGGTTATCATCTTCAAAATGAAGATGAAATTTATTACATTATAAGCGGCAAAGGAATTATGAAAATGATTGATAAAACTTTTCCCGTTCAGGCAGGCGATGCAATTCTTACACGACCCGGCAGTTCACACGGATTACAACAAGCCGGCAAAGAAGATTTAGTGATTATTATAAATTATGAAGCAAAATAATTACTGCTTGCTCTTTACTTCCTCCGTTAAATAAATGGGCGATAAAAAATTACTGTTACTGATAAACGCAATATGCTTTCCATCGGCGCTCCAGTTTGGTGTATTCATTGTTCCCTGTCCGCCATACACATAAGCAAGCACTTTTGGTTTGCCACCATCAGCAGGCATTAATTTTATATAAACATGTTTGTAAAAAGGATGGTCTGATGGGCTTACATCTTGCCCGAAAGAAATAAAATCAATCCATTTACCATCAGGCGAAACATGCGCAAACCAATTGTTGAATTCATCGTTAGTTAATTGTTCCGCACCACTTCCATCAGGATGCATGCGCCAGATTTGCATGGTACCGCTGCGCACAGAATTAAAATAAATCCATTTACCATCAGGCGAATATTCGGGCCCATCATCAAGACCTTTTGTAT
Organism: Parafilimonas sp.; assembly: GCA_025927795.1. GTDB lineage: Bacteria > Bacteroidota > Bacteroidia > Chitinophagales > Chitinophagaceae > Parafilimonas. The sequence continues at coordinate 6,196 of JAICKT010000190.1, forward strand.
CTGTAATTTTTTTCTCTGTGCCGCTGCCATCAGATGGAACTGTATAAATATCATATTCATTATTCCGCTCACCAACAAACGCCAACGTTTTTCCATCAGGGCTCCATCCATGCAAATAAGAAGGACCTGTTGGTGTAATTTGTTTTGGTTCTCCCCCACTCATTGAAACAACATAAACTTTAGATGCATCATCGTTTGCACTGCTGCTGCTTAAGCCAATCATTTTTCCATCAAAAGAAATTACATGATCATTATTATTGTGCGTAACTGTGCCTGTATTTAAAATGCCAATTTTATTCGTTGCCAAATTATAAGTATAAATCAATCCTTCACTATTATAAATTAAAGATTTTCCATTGCGCATATAATTCGGCGCTTGTATAGAGCGCGGTGATTGATAAATGATTTTGCTTTCACCTGTTTCAACATCCATAATTTCTAACTGGCTGCCGAGATATTCTTTATACGGAACTAAAGTTGATGGCGCAGGAATTACAATACGCACATTATAAAAATCTGCTTTCTCTGAAACTGTTGGATTATGCGAACAAATAAATAAACCTGCATATACATCATTACCTAAATCAACTTCAATACTGTCGGTTGTAAAAATTTCTCCTTTACGTGCAACAGACATTAAATATTTATTTCCTTTTTTCTCCAACTGAATTATGTCTGCATGCGTAATAGAAGATTTAACTTCCTGCATCGTATCATTATTTGCTTTGCGATATTGAAGCGATGTTAATCCATCACCATGCACAGCAACACTTACACATGCAGAAGTACTGTCAAGTGATGAACGAATCATCCAGCCAAGTTTGCGATGTTCTTCAACACCTTTACCAATTAGGGTTGCATTGCAACGCAAAATAAAATCACCATTCATCTGCCTGTATAAATAATGAAATCCATCATGATTAAACCAGATATTATTTCCTGAACCTTCAAGCAAATAATGCTGCGTTTGTGCATTATATTTTGAACTGCCTTGTTTGGTATCACCTACTTCAGTTTGCTTTTGAAAAACGCCGATATCTTGTTGTGCCATAACAGAGCCTATAAAAATGAATAGTGTAATTACAAGGAAATATTTTTTCATATGATGATAATTATTAGAAACAGAAAGATAGTGAATTGAAATAAATCTGCCTGTTTAAAATATTTATTGGTAAATGATAAAAAAGTACGGAGCTAAATTTGTTACAATAATATATCATGAATAAAAATTATACAGGTTTAGCATTGTTAAATACAATCACGTTTTTGATTGTATTGCTTGTTAATTATGCGGCAAGTACGCATTTACTCGCAGGTGTTTCTGTTGGTGATGTATCGCATAAATACAATACATTATTTGCACCCGCTGATTATGCTTTTATCATTTGGAGCGTGATTTATTTGTTACTTATTGGCTTTGTAATTTATCAATGGGTTTTATTAAAAGATGATTCGAAACATTACATTAAACGCACAGGAATTTGGTTTGCCGTGAGCAACATTGCAAATGCATTATGGTGTTATTGCTGGGTGAATGAGTGGTTAGGCTGGTGTGTGATTATTATATTAATACAGTTATTGAGTCTCGCCATTTTAGTAGTGCATTTAAGACTTGAATTAGATGATGAGCCTGTACGCAATATATTTTTTATTTGGTGGCCGATTTGTTTTTATATCGGTTGGATAATTACTGCAACTGTTGCCTGCATTGCAGCGTGGCTGGTATATATTAACTGGAATGGTTTTGGAGTTTCTGCTGATGTTTGGACAATTATTATGATTACAATTGCTTGCTTAATTTATATTTATTTAAATCAAAAAAGAAATATGCGTGAAGCTGCAACTGTTGGTATATGGGCTTTTGTTGCAATCGCAGTTAGGCAGTGGAATGTTCATAAAAATGTTGCACTCACTGCAATCATAGCATCAGCAATCTTATTCATACTAATTGCTATTCATGGATATAAAGGAAGATATTATACTCCATTTGCAAAATTGAAAAGAGGAGAATGGTGATAAGTTTGGAATACGGATTTTTTTTATCTCATAAAAAAAGCGTTCAATTATTCAAAGCAATTCTATTGTATAACCAACCTTCCCATTTTGCTGAAATGAAAAAGCAGGAAACCGAGGGACAATAAAAAAA
>JAICKT010000523.1 GCA_025927795.1 Parafilimonas sp.
GCCACAGCCAAAATACAGCACGGTTCATTACTTAGGTTTTTCAACAAAAAAATTTCAGGTGGGTTTATTTGATGAAGTTTTATGGCTTGGCAAAGACTCGGATTTTTCACGTGGGTTTGATGTGCAATATTTAAATCCTTTGATTTTTATTCGCCCGTTAGAATTTACTATCGGCTCACCTGATAATGCAATGATCGGTTTTAACCTGAAATATAAAATTTATAAAAACGGGTTTATTTATGGTCAGCTTGCTTTGGATGATATTAATTTGAAAAAATCACTCGACAGCAATAAACAAAACTATGGTAATAAATATGCGCTCCAGTTAGGAATATGGAACAAAGACATATTTAATGTGAAAGGCTTATCATACAGGTTTGAATGGAATGGCGTTCGCCCTTATGAATACGGGCATGGTGTGCAGGGCGTTATTAGTTTAAATTATACGCATTATTACCAGGCGCTCACAGATCCGTTCGGTGCAAATTTTCATGAGTTTATTTCGATGTTTAATTATCAGAGAGCTCGTTGGTATGGTGTTTTAGAAAATCTATATACTATACGTGGCGAAAATCCTGGATTGCCTTACAATAATGGGGAAGATCTTTGGGGCGGTGAAGCAGGAGTTCCTTTATATGGAACTAAAACATTGCAGGGTATAAAAACAAAATATTCTTTTAATCAGCTTACAGCAGGTTATCTTTTAAATCCGTCCAATAGGTTAAGTATAGAAATGAACGTTGCTTACAGAAGCCGTAAATCATCAATTGTAAACCAAAGTGAATGGATGTTTGGTATTGGTATAAAAACAAATCTGTACAATTTTTATCACGATTTTTAATAGTGATTATTAGCTGCCATATACATGCGTTTTAATTTTTCATACACACGAAATAAAGTGTTGCAGGCTTTGCGTTACCATTTTATTGCGCAAACTGAAATACGTGTAATGTTTATAGTGATTATAATTTTTGATCTTATTTCTGCTGTATTATATTTTAATGGAAAAATTCGCCCGGAACCTTTTTTAATCGGTGCATTTGTTTGGTTTGTGTTTATACTTTCGTTTTGGTTTTTTATGCCTTATGCAGTTTACAAGCGTTCTGCAACATTCAGAGAAACATTCACTATCTCATTTCAGCCTTTATATGTATCGTTAGAAAATAAACAGGGCAGGGTAGAATGGGAGTGGAACAGGTTTATAAAATATTTTGAAAGCCCTAATTTTTTTCACCTGTATTTTTCTGCAAAAGCATTTTTTTTAGTACCAAAAGAAAGTCTCAACAGCGATCAGCAACATGAATTAAGAATTTTACTAAGCAGCCATATAAAGAAAAACTGAAGTTAAGAGCAGTAAGAGAAATAAGATATAAGATGCATGAAAATTTTCAATCCGCAATTTCAAATTGTTATAAATCTTTTTCCATTACATAATGCTTTATGGTCACTTCTTCAAACTCACCACTTGTTTTTCTATACCCCAATTTTTCATAAAAGCCAACTGCAGTTGTGCGTGCATGCATCATAATTTTAGTATAGCCTCTGTCTCTTGCAATATTTTCTGCAAACTGCATCAACACTTTGCCAATGCCTTTACCTTGTAAACCTGAAACAACAGCCATTTGCCTTAACCTTACCGTTTTTGGTCCTGTTGCTGTAAGCAGGCAACAGCCTTCAAGTTTTTCATCATCAAAACATCCGAGTAAAATATCATTCTTTTCTTTTTCGAGTTCTTCTTTATCAAATGTTAAACCAAGTGGTTTCCTTAAAAGTAAGTTGCGCAGGTTTACCATCTGCTTATATTCATCGGTTCCATGATCAATTATTCGGAGAGCCATAAAATTGTCTTCAAAATTTAGAAGTAATCAAATTTATAATTAATGTGAAAATAAAAGTCATTAATTATATTTTCAGGTAAAATTTTATTCAAGAAATATCTCAAACAAAAATCATTGAAAAACTTTGTTTTTAAGTAAAAATTATATTTTTGCGTTTAACACAAAAACTTTTATAAAATGTCAGACATTTCCACAAGAGTAAAAAAGATAATTGTTGACAAATTAGGTGTTGAAGAAGCAGAAGTAACAAACGAGGCTTCTTTTACAAATGATCTTGGAGCCGATTCACTGGATACAGTTGAATTAATTATGGAGTTTGAAAAAGAGTTTAATATTTCAATTCCTGATGAGCAGGCAGAAACTATTACTACTGTTGGACAAGCTGTAACCTATCTTGAAGAACACGCAAAATAATTTATCGCTGATTTATTTTAAAAAATCCGCCTTTAGTGTGTCCTCGCTTCAGGCGGATTTTCACATAATACATCTTCTATATGAAGTATGACCGGGTAGTTATTACAGGAATGGGTGCTCTTACTGCCATTGGAAATACTGTATCTGAATTCTGGCAAAATCTTATCGAAGGAAAATCAGGTTGCGATTATATAACAAGGTTTGATGCTTCCAAATTTAAAACAAGGTTTGCCTGCGAAATAAAAAATTTTGACAGCAATAATTTTTTTGATAAAAAAGAAGCACGCAGACTTGACCCCAATGTACAAGTTGTTATAGCTGCTTCTGATGAAGCAATGACAGATGCCGGCCTTGTAAAAGATAATTATGATCCCGAAAGAATAGGTGTTATTGTTGGAAGTGGAATAGGCGGTTTTGAAAGTTTCCAGCAAGAATGTATAAATTATGCCTTAACCGATCGCGTACCAAGGTTCTCGCCCTTTTTTATACCGAAGATTA
>JAICKT010000178.1 GCA_025927795.1 Parafilimonas sp.
ATAGTTGCCGGTTATCGCACGGCGGTTACAAAAAGTAAGAAAGGGGGTTTCAGATTTTATCGTCCGGATGATTTAGCAGTTGATGTAATTAAAGGGTTAATGGCTTCAGTACCGCAATTAGAAGCAAGTCGGGTTGATGATGTAATTGTTGGAAACGCCGTGCCTGAAGCAGAGCAAGGGTTACAGGTTGGCCGTATAATAGCAGCAAGGGCTTTAGGTTTTGGCGTGCCGGGTGCAACAGTAAACCGTTACTGCGCCAGCGGATTAGAAACGATTGCCATTGCAACAGCTAAAATAAGAACAGGCATGGCTGATTGTATAATTGCCGGCGGCACGGAAAGTATGAGCCTTGTACCAACTGCAGGATGGAAAACAGTGCCCGCCTATTCTATTGCAAAAGATGAACCTGATTATTATTTAAGTATGGGCTTAACGGCTGAAGCAGTTGCCAAAGAATATAATATCAGTCGTGAAGACCAGGATATATTTGCTTTAGGCTCGCATAAAAAAGCAAAGCAGGCAATTGATAGTGGTTATTTTAAAAATGGAATTCTGCCAATTAATATTGAGCAGGTGTATGTTGATGAAAAAAACAAACGCAAAACAAAAAATTATACAGTTGATACAGATGAAGGTGTGCGTGCCGATACAACCATTGAAGCATTATCGAAACTAAAACCTGCATTTGCACAAAACGGAAGTGTAACTGCAGGTAACTCTTCTCAAACCAGCGATGGCGCTGCGTTTGTGATTGTGATGAGCGAAAAAATGATTAATGAACTCGGCTTAAAACCAATTGGTCGTTTAGTAAATTGTGTTTCTGCAGGTGTGCATCCGCGCATTATGGGCATCGGTCCAATTGCTGCTGTACCAAAAGTTTTAAAGCAGGCAAACATGCAGTTAAATGATATTGATTTAATTGAACTGAATGAAGCATTTGCATCGCAATCACTCGCAGTAATAAGAGCATTAAATTTTAACGCTGACATTGTAAACATAAATGGTGGTGCAATTGCACTTGGTCATCCATTAGGTTGCACTGGTTGTAAATTAACCGTACAAATTTTAAATGATATGAAACGACTTAACAAAAAATATGGATTGGTTACAGCTTGTGTTGGCGGCGGGCAAGGTATTGCCGGTATAATAGAAAATGTTGCATAATATTTAGAAACATAATGCAACATCTGTTTGTATGAAAATCATTAAATCTACTGCTCACAAATTTCTTTCAGCTTTTTTAATGCGTTTGGCCAGCCAGCATCAAACATTTTTTGCCATTCGGAATTTATAATCATTTCAACGGTAAGATCAGTTTCTCCGTTTCGTTCATTAAACGTATAGCTTTCCATTGTATCAACCCAGCCTTTAGCAAATTCACTATCATAATCTTCTTTACCGTCTTGTAACAATATGTTTTGCGGAAATATAATCGTAAGGTTTAAGCACTTCAATTAAAGCAAGCGTTTCCGCTGCCATCTTTTGATACGAATTTTATCTCTCATCTTTTTTCCACTCGCCTTCATATAATGAGCCAGTTGAATGTTACTAATTTCCAAAACATCCTTCAGTATATATTTTGCGTAATAATTTAAGGCTTGTTGAACTAAGGCATTTCGCGTTAAGTAATTCTTATAAACAGGCGTAAAATTTGAGGCTATTATCTAATAAATTTTTGGAAAATTCATATTTATGGTGACCCAAGCAAATACATGTTAGCTTTTCCACATTTATAATTCGTTATGAAACAAAATTCGGTTGTAGACCAGGACGTGATTGTCTCTGTACAGGAAATTTTACAGGCAAGTTATCTTAGAGAAAGTACCATTTTTAACCTGTTACCTTATGCGGTATATGTTTGCGATGCTCAAGGTAAAATTGTTAATTACAATCGAAAAGCAATTGAATTATGGGGAAGAACGCCTACAAAAGAAAATGATGACGAACGCTTTGCAGGTGCATATAAAATTTATCATCTTGATGGAAGTTATATACCTCATCAGGAATCAGCTATAGCTGCCTGCCTTAAAGATGGGTTACCACGCGAAGATGTTGAAGTGATAATTGAAAGACCTGATTTTTCCCGCAGAATAATAAAAATGAATATGGTTGCTGTAAAAGATGAACGTGGAAATATATTGGGAGCGATTGTTTGCTTTAACGATATCACACAACAAAAAGAGACTCAAAAAGAACTCGATTGGAAAACAAAAGAATTACAAGACTATGTTGATAATGCAACCATCGGTCTGCATTGGGTAGATGGCAATGGCATTATTATTTGGGCGAATAAAGCAGAATTAAATATGCTTGGCTATACTGCAGAAGAATATATCGGGCATAATATTTCTGAATTTCATGTAAGCAGCGAAAAGATTAATGATATACTTAAGCGGTTAAGCTGTAATGAAACTTTAAATAGCTACGAATCTGCGCTGCGATGTAAAGACGGTTCTGTAAAAACAGTACATATTAGTTCAAATGTTTTTTGGCACAACAAAGAATTTATACATACGCGTTGTTTTACGGTTGATATAACCGAACAGAGAAAAATGTTTCAGGCTTTACATGAAAGCGAATTACAGCATCGTAAATTAATTGAATGTTTACAAATGCCTTTATATACAACGGATGCTAAAGGAAGAATAACATTGTATAACAAAGCCGCTGTAAACTTATGGGGAAGGGAGCCGGAAATAGGTAAAGATTTTTGGTGCGGCTCTTATAAAATTTTTAAACCAAACGGAAGCGAACTTCCGTTAGATAATTGCCCGATGGCAGTATGTCTTAAAGAGCAACGCCCTGTTTATGGGGAAGAAATTTTAGTAGCTCGGCCAGATGGTTCTTTGCGTAATGTAGCACCGTTTCCGCAACCGTTATTTGATGATTCCGGAAAATTAACCGGCGCTATTAATATGCTTGTTGACATTACAGACATGAAACATGCAGAAAAGGCTCTGCGAGAGAGCGAAGCAAATTATAAGGAATTAGCCTCTTCTCTCGAAAAGAAAATAGAAGAAAAAACGCTCGACCTAAAAAGAAAAAATGAGGAGCTAAAAAGAAGTGAAGAACGTTATCATAGAATGATAGATGAAATTCAGGATTATGCTATTATACTTCTTGATAAAAACGGTATTGTTCAAAACTGGAATAAAGGCGCAGAAAATATAAAGGGATATAAAGAAAATGAGATTGTTGGCAAAAGCTTTAAACAATTTTATTTACCGGAAGATCGCGAAAGCGGAGTTCCGGAAAAACTTTTACTTGAGGCAAAAGTAAATGGCAAAGCAATATATGAAGGATGGAGAATGAGAAAAAACGGAAGCCGTTTTTGGGGAAGCATTGTTCTTACAGCATTACATGATAATGAGAATAATCTTATTGGATTTTCAAAAGTAACACGCGACTTAACAGAAAGGAAACTTGCTGAAGACAAATTGAGAGAACATACCAACCAGCTCGAATTTCAAAATAAAGAGCTCGAACAATTTGCTTATGCTGCTTCGCATGACATGAAAGAACCTCTGCGCAAAATTCAATTATATAATTCCGCAATAGCTGATAATGCCGCTAATGCATTGGATGAAAAATCGAAGGAATATTTAAACCGATCTGTTACTGCGGCTAAACGCATGGCCGGTTTGATTGAAGATTTACTTAAATATTCTAAAACTACAGCAAACACAGATAGTTTTGAGCAGGTAAATCTGAATGAAATAATTGAAGAAATTATATTGATGCACAAAGAAGAATTTGAGCAAAAAAAGGTTTGGATAGAAATGGAAAAGCTCCCTGTTATTTGTGGCATCCCGTTCCAGATAAAACAGTTAATGTTTAATCTTATAAATAACTCAATTAAATATAAGCACCCTGACCGTGACGTTTGTATTCAAATAAAAACAGAGCTTGTTAAAAGCAGTGAGATTAACGAACCTGCTGAAGAACGATTTAGAAAGTATCAAAAAATTTCGGTAATTGATAACGGAATTGGTTTTAATCAGCAATATGCTGAAAAAGTTTTTAATATTTTCCAGCGGCTAAACAATTTGCCGGCTGCTAAAGGATCAGGAATTGGTCTTGCTATTTGTAAAAGAATTGTACAAAACCATCATGGTTTTATTAAGGCTTCGGGCATAGAAAAAAAGGGAGCAAGGTTTGATATATATATACCGGAAGATTTATGATCTGCCTGCATTGCAATGATCAAGCATCTTTTTTGCAACCTTCACAAAATCACTCATATTATTTGGCTTCACAAAATATTCTGCAGCGCCGTTGCTCATGCAATTTTGTATATATGCAGGGTTGCCTGATGTGCTTAAAATTACCTTTGTAATGTTTTCATATTTTTTCTCTCTGCCCATTAAAGCAAGCACTTCTGAACCGTTTAACTCTGGCATATTATAATCGAGAACTATTAAACACGGAAGTTTATCATCAGGTTGATTATCCAGGTATTCAAGTACGGCTTTGCCATTTGTAACCTTATGTAAATCTGCCGCTGGCTCTATATCTGTTATGGCAGTCTCAATTAACTCTAAATCCTCTTCATCATCGTCAGCTACTAAAATATTTATAGATGGGTCTGGCATAACCTAGTGTTGAAGCAAAAATAAGGCTTTTGAGTGTGGCTGTATTAGGTAATAAAGATTGATGTTTGAAGCAAACAAAAGTGTTTATTTTAATTGTTGCAAATAAGCAAGGCTTTGCGGAATCTGTTCAGTTGATCGCGAAGATTCGTCTTCAATAAAATAATGTTTAATGCCGATTTTCTTTGCTTCTTTCATAATCGCTGCAATATTTACATCACCTTGTCCTAACACTACATTACTTTCTTCATCTGCAGTACCGTTTTGATTTCCTTCAGTGCCAGGCTTCCTGTCTTTAAGATGCAACATAATAAAACGTGTTGGATATTTTTCAAGTAATGCAACCGGATCTTGTCCTGGCTGTTTTACCCAGAAAACATCCATTTCAAAATTCAAATATTTCGCATCTGTATGTTTAATGAGGTAATCAAATAAAGTTCCCTGTTCATAAGGTCTGAATTCATAGCCGTGCAGATGATAGCAGAAGTTTAAACCAGCATCATGAATTTGTTTTCCCGCAGTAGTAAAAACATCTATTGCTTTTTTAATATCATCAATACCAAACTCATTACCGTTATGCGGAATCCAAAAACATACAATATATTTTGCACCAAAATCCTTTGCTTCATTAATTGCTGCCTGCGGGTTTTTTGCAAGTGAATCAAAATCTGCACTTATGCTCACAATTTTCAAGTTGTTTTGTGCAAGCAGTTTTTTATATTCTTCTGTTGATAATCCATAAGTGCCGCCACCTTCTATCTCATGAATGTTCCAGCTTTTTATTTTAGCCAATGTACCTGGCACATCTGTTTTAAATTGATTACGCAAACTGTATAACTGAAGACCAATTTCCTGTGCTTTCATTGATTGCGATGAAATAAATGCAGTGAAAAAAATAATGATACGTATAAAAACAGGTTGTGCGTTCATAATGGCTGATTGAAAAATGAAGATAGCAAATCACGATTGATCAGCGCATCATCTGTTTTTATTAAACAATGCATATAATAAAAGTTTAAACCGCTAATTCCGGTATTGCTTCAACAGGCTTTGATTTTTTTGCTTTGATCATTATACTTACGCGGTACAATAACACAATTGTAATGCAGCTTATTACTACAATTAGATAGCCAAGCGTATTATAATGTTCCAGCGGACTGTATTTTGTTTTTTGTACAACAATGCTACCCGCTACGGCTGCAGCAACACCACCTGCAATTTGTTGTAATGAGGCATTTATGCTCATAAAAGCACCTCTGTCCTGCATATCAGGAATAGATGTTGTGAGTGCAGTTGCCGGTATCATACGGCTAAAAATACCTGCCATCAGCAAAACATTAAATAGCATTACAAACCATAAAGGCTGTGCAGAAAGATTCGTGTAAAATACAACAACCACCATCACATAAATTGATGCAATTACATACAATTTATACTTATCAATTTTATCACTCAACCTGCCAACTAAAGGCATTATGATTAATGAAGCCATGCCACTTACCATAAATAATAATGGAAGCTGGTGCGGTGTTACATGCAGGTTGTTAATAGCAAAAGCACTTCCGAAAGGCATCATCATAAAACCACCAATAGAAAGTAATGCAGTAGCGGTAAAACCGATACGGTAATTGCGTTTTTCAATGGTGTGCCATAAATGTTTAAATGCAGAACGATCGTGTTTTACGGCAAGATGTTTATTTACTGGTTGCAGTTTAAACATGATAATAATAGCCACAACAATTGCAATACCAGCCACCATAAGAAATGCAGATTGCCAGCCCCACAGATTGGCAAGATATAACCCGATAGGAATACCCAACACCTGGCTTGCGCTAAAACCCATTTGCATAAAACCCATTGCACGGCCGCGTTGCTCAATAGCAAAAAGATCGGTTACAATTGCAAGTGATATAGAGCCAATTACACCGCCGAATAAACCCGTAATTAATCTTGCGGCAAGCAGCATATAATAACTGTGTGATAAACCGCAAAGCAGTGTGCCTGTAATAAATCCTGTATAAAAAAATAAGAGTAATTTTTTACGATCAAACTTGTCTGCAAAACCTGCAGTTAATAAACCTGAGATGCCTGCACTGAATGCATAAACAGACACGGCAATTCCAAATTGGTTTGGATGCAGGTTCATTGATTTCATCAAAAAATCTCCCAATGGTGAAATCACCATAAAATCAAGTATAACCGAAAACTGTGTTACGGCTAATAAAGCAATTGCCAGTTTTTGATATGATGAAAAAGGAACAGTTCCTTTCATAAAAATGAATTTTTAAATGCCGCGCAAGATAGACACACGCAATAAATTATGCTAAGAAGTTTTCGGTGAATAGCAGTTTTTTGAAAGTGAAATAAATATGAATGAAGATAAATTTTCTTACTTATAAATTGATAAATATTTATTGAAGAAACTTACAACCATCTTAAGCGCGCTCCAAAATCCAATCCTTTTATTTTTGGGTTGAGCGGATGATTTTCATGTTTCAGCATAAATGCAAATTAATCGTATAAAATTTTAATGAGATTAGCACCATAGCAGCGAACAGAAGTTTATCAGCATATAAAAAAGGTTATAGCACATGACAAGAATTATTACTGTTCTTACTTGTATTTTATAAGTGAATAAATGAAGCCTTTCAACACCAACTATAACCGTTTGCCAAAAAATGATAGCCTGTATTTTTATTAAGTGTACATTAATCTATTCTTTCATTTTAAAAACAACATGAGATGCCGAAACTATTTACTACCAAATTAATTACAGTATTCATTGTTGCACTACTGTCAACAAACATATTTCCGCAAGGTGTTATTACCACACCAAGAACACCAAGCCCTGCTGCATCAGTTACGCAAACAATAGGTATATCAACTGTTACGGTAAATTATTCAAGACCGTCTGTAAGAGGTCGCAAAATTTGGGATTCGCTTGTGCCTTATGGTTATAATGTGCAGGGCTTTGGTGCAGGCAACCGTGCGCCATGGCGTGCAGGCGCTAACGAAAACACTACTATTACATTTTCGCATGATGCAAAAGTGCAGGGTCAGCCTGTACCCGCAGGTGAGTATGGTTTGTTCTTCGTAATTAATTCTGATAATGCAGGTGAAGTGATATTATCAAAAGATTATAAATCGTGGGGAAGTTTTTGGTATGATTCAACACATGATTTTTTGCGGGCAAATATTCAAATACGCGATGTGCCTGTAATGACCGAAATGCTTACTTATGATTTTATGAACGACACAAAAAATTCTGCTGAGCTTGTGCTGAACTGGGAGAAAAAACAGTTTCCTGTAAAAATAGAATTTGACGTTGATAAAATTGTTATGGACAATGCGGTGGAACAATTAAAGAATACAGTTGGTTTTTCATGGCAGGGTTATGCAAGCGCTGCTAATTATGCATTGCAAAATAACACAAATCTCGATCAGGCAATTGTGTGGAGTAACCAGGCAATTGCGCAGAACCGGAATTTTACTACACTAACTTTAAAATCGAATTTGCTTAAAGCGCAGGGAAAAACTGATGAGGCTGCTAAAGCAATGGATACAGCTATACAATTATCTACAGAAAATGAATTGAATTTATATGCCTATGGGTTAATGAATCAGCAACAAACAGATAAAGCAATTGAAATGTTTTTGCTAAATACAAAGCGCCATCCTGAAAGTGCTAATGTTTGGGATAGTTTGGGTGAAGGGTATTTTAATAAAGGGGATAAGAAAAATGCTATTGCCAGTTTTAAAAAATCATTGAGCATGAACCCGCCTGCGCCAACAAAAGCAAATTCAGAAAAATTTTTAAAGCAGATGGGCGCGATGTAATAAATGCTGAACGAATTTGTTTGTAGTATTTTAAAATTGCAAAGCAATAAGATTTAGAAATTAATCCCGGCGAATGATATGATCTTTATCATTTCTTCGGGATTTTTAGTTTACGCTTCGCACACCATTCTGCAAAAGCGGCTGTATAATTTTTCGTAACGCGGAACAATATTATGCAGATCAAATTTTAAAGCCTGTGCTTTTGCATTCTTCCGGAACTGTGCTAATAATTCTTCATGCGATAATAAATTAACAGCGCAGGCGCTCATGGTTTCTATATCACCAACAGCAGCGGTGTAGCCTGTTTCACCATTAATATTTATTTCAGGCAAGCCGCCTGCATCAGAACTTATTACAGGAACATTTGCAGCCATCGCTTCCATTGCCGCAAGCCCAAAACTTTCATATTCACTCGGCAATAAAAACAAATCAGATACCAGCAAAATTTCTTCTATCTGCTCCTGCTTACCCAAAAAACGTACATC
>JAICKT010000632.1 GCA_025927795.1 Parafilimonas sp.
CTACGTTTCTCTGAATGATAAAAAACTTGGTGTACACACTGGTGGCTTTACGCCATTTGAATTTGAAGTAACAAAGCTGTTGAATGATGGAAATAATTTTATCGTTATTAAAATAAATAATGCACGCAAAAAAGAAAATGTGCCAACAGATAATTTCGACTGGTGGAATTATGGCGGTATTACAAGAGATGTTTTATTGGTTGAAGAATCGCAAACATTTATTAAAGATTATAAAATTCAGCTTGCAAAAAATGATTTGAAAAACATTGAAGGTTATGTACAACTTGATGGCGCAGATCTTTCACAACAAATAAAAATAAATATTCCTGAAGCGGGTTTGCAAACAACTGTTACAACAGACGCAAATGGCAAAGCAACATTCAGCATTCCTGTAAAAAAATTAAATTATTGGGCACCTGAAAATCCCAAACGTTATCATGTTACAATTTCATCTAACACAGATTCAGTGAATGATGAAATTGGTTTTAGAACAATTGAAGCAAATGGTTCAAATATTTTATTAAATGGCAAAACTGTTTTTTTACGCGGCATTGCTTTACATGATGAAAATCCTTTTATTCCCGGCAGACCCAGAAATATCAGTGATTGCAGAATGTTATTGAATTGGGCTAAAGAACTCAATTGCAATTTTGTTCGCCTTGCACATTATCCGCATAATGAAGAAGAGGCGCACCTTGCAGATTCAATGGGTTTATTGCTGTGGGAAGAAGTGCCTGTGTACTGGACAATTGACTGGACGAATGAATCAACATTAAGAAATGCAGAACATCAAATCACAGACTTAATTCAACGCGATAAGAATCGTGCAAGTGTAATTGTTTGGTCAATTGGAAATGAAACACCAAACATTCCCGAACGCGAAAAATTTATGGAAGCAATGGCAGATACAGCGCATGCATTGGATAATACAAGATTAGTTTCTGCTGCTTTGCTAACACGAACTTCAGGCGATACAATTTTTGTTGATGATGCGCTTGGAAAAAAATTAGACGTAGTAAGTTTTAATGAATACTATGGTTGGTACACCGGCGGCATGCCCTGGGAAATAAATGAATTTAATTTTAAAATTTCTTATGCAAAACCCGTAATCATAAGCGAATTAGGCGCTGCTGCCTTGGGCGGATTTCATGCAGATTCGGCAACACGTTTTAGTGAGGAATATCAGCAAAGCGTTTACCAGCATCAAATACAACTAATAAGCAAGATTAAAAATTTAAGAGGAATGACGCCGTGGATACTGGTTGATTTTCGTTCGCCAAAAAGACCCGAGCCTGAGTTTCAAAATGGCTGGAATCATAAAGGATTAATTTCTGAAACAGGACAAAAGAAAAAAGCATTTTATGTGCTGCAGGACTTCTATACCCAGAAAGAAAAAGAAGATAAGGTACTCGATAAATAACTTAAGACATGCATTAATTGTTTAAGTTCAAAATAAATTTTTTTATCAATAATAAAAGTATAAATTTGTACTAAGTTAGATAAAAAATTGTACTATGTCCGTAAACAAAAAATCAAAAAAAAATAATTCAAAAAAATATGCTATTGATGAAAGTAACCCAATCTCAATAACAGAAGAAGCAGCTGTTGCATACAATAATAAACCCTCTGCATATAAAACAAATTTGGTTGCTCATAAAGGAGGCGCTTTATCTGCTTTAAAAATTGATAGTGCTATACTAACCGGCGCAGTTAATAAGAA
>JAICKT010000485.1 GCA_025927795.1 Parafilimonas sp.
AATTGTTTAACTTGTGCACCTTATAAAATATATCCTTCTTCTAATGAATAAATTTTTTGTTAACGTTATACTTTTTGTTACCATTTCTTCAACTGCAGTTTCACAAATTCAAAAAATAACGCCGGCACAGCATTGGGCTGATAGCGTTTTTAATTCTTTAAACGATGATCAGAGAATTGCGCAACTAATGGTGCTTCGCGAAAGCAGTTATACCAAAAACGGCCCGGTATACTATGATTCATTAATTAGTGATGCGATTAAAAAATACAATATTGGGGGAATAGTACTTTTCCAGGGCGGCCCAGTACAGCAGGCAAATTTTATTAACTACTTTCAAAGCATTGCCAAAACACCGTTAATGGTTTGTATTGACGCCGAATGGGGATTAGGAATGCGGCAGGACAGCGTTATTCCGCTCAACCATCAAATGATGCTGGGCGCAGTAAATGATACATCTATCGTCAGCGCCTATGGAAAATTAGTTGGTGAACAATGTAAACGGGAAGGTATACAAGTAAATTTTGCTCCTGTTGTTGACATTAATAACAATCCCGATAATCCTGTAATTAATGATCGGTCATTTGGAGAAAATAAATATAAAGTTGCTGAATATGGCGTTACTTATATGAAAGCAATGCAACGCGAAGGCGTGCTTGCATGTGCGAAACATTTTCCCGGCCATGGTGATGTTTCTGTTGATTCGCACCTCGATCTTCCGGTAATAAATAAAAGCATGGCGCAACTGTACTCTTTGGAATTATATCCGTTTGAGCAAATGTTTAATGCAGGTGTTGGCAGCGTTATGATCGCTCATTTATACATTCCCGCAATTGATACTACTGCTAATACCGCCACTTCTTTATCTAAAAAAAATGTAACAGGTTTATTAAGAAACAAGCTTCATTACAATGGCTTAACTTTTACTGATGCATTAGGTATGAAGGGTGTTGCGAAATATTTTCCAGGAGGCCAGATTGCAGCCCAGTCACTGATTGCCGGTAATGATATGCTTTGTCTTCCTGAAGATGTTGCTACCTCAATTGCTAAAATTAAGGAGGCCATTGACAGCAATAAACTAAGATGGGATGATGTGTATGCAAAATGTAAAAAAGTATTGGAATATAAATATTTATATGGCGTGGCTGATGCTAAGCCTATAGATACAACAAACCTCGTGAATGATTTAAACAGCGGCACCAATAATATAAAAAAACTGGTTGCTGAAAATGCAATTACAGTTTTAAGTAAAAAGGATAAGCAATTTTTCCCTTTAGATGTTTTCAATACAAAAAAGGACATTGCTTATATAGGAATTGGCATTGACAGTGCCAACACTTTTGCAAAAAGGTTGCAAGATGATTGTCATGCAGATGCATTTTATTTTAATTATAAAGAAGACAGTGCAAGAATTCCATCAACTGTTGAACTGATAAAAAATCGATATAAATCAGTAGTAATAGGTATTCACAATTATAACCGTTACCCATCAAATAATTTTGGCATCAGCGTTTATGCCCTGGCGTTAGTAAAGCAAATTCAACATAACAATAAGACAATCATTTTTGATTTTGGTAATCCTTATGCACTAAAAAACTTTTGCGATGCTGATAATCTAGTCGCTTGTTATGAAGATGATTCTATTACCCAAAATGCAGCAGTTGATATTCTTGAAGGGAAAATATTTACTAAAGGAACACTGCCTGTAACTGTTTGCGATAATTATAAATATGGTAGCGGCATTATTTCAAAGAGAATTATGCCTGTTGCTACTCCTGCATCACAAGGCTTGAATGGTTTACAAATGATGAATGATATTGATTCCATTGCCAACCTGGGAATTGCCGGAAATGCTTATCCAGGCTGCGTGGTTTTAATCGCACGGCATGGAAAGATTGTTTTTGAAAAAGCATATGGTAAATACAACTATGATACGCCGCAGCCTGTTAATCTAAATTCCATTTATGATATGGCATCGGTAACAAAAATTTGCGCTACCACTCTTGGGGTAATGAAATTGTATGACCAGGGGAAATTACGGCTTGATAAAACACTTGGAACTTATTTGCCTTGGGTGAGAAAAAGCGATAAAAAAAATCTGAATATTAAAAATATACTACTTCACCAGGCGGGGCTTGTCGCTGATGTTGTTTTCTTTAAGAAAACTGTCGATCCGCTTACCGGAAAGCCTTTACCTCAATATTTCCGGCCGGATTCATCTGCTAAATTTAGTGTGAGAGTTGCACAAAATTTGTACCTGCGAACAGATTATGCAGATTCAATGAACCAAAGTATTCTTGACAGTAAACTTCTTCCCGGCAATAAATATGTTTATAGCGACAACGATTTTATTTTAATGGCAGATGTTGTAAAGGCTATTTCAGGATTGCGGATTGATAAATATGTTGACAAATATTTTTATAAACCGATGGGACTTCAATCCATTGGCTTTAATCCAAGAAACCGGTTTGATACGAATTTGGTGGCTCCTACAGAATTGGATCAATATTTCCGCTATCAACATTTGCACGCAGATGTTCATGATGAAGGAAGCGCTATGTTTGGTGGTGATGCAGGACATGCGGGTTTATTCAGCAATGCAGAAGATATCGGAGCTATCCTTCAAATGTTTTTAGATGGTGGTTCATTCAAAGGAAAGCAGTACATAAAACCTTCAACATTGAAATTATTCACTGCCTATAATTCAAGCATTAGCCGTCGCGGAATTGCATTTGATAAACCTGAGAAAGATAATTACACTACAACTGAGGCACATCCGTATCCATCGAGATTTGCTTCACCACTTACTTTCGGCCACACCGGCTATACAGGCACTTGTATTTGGGTTGACCCAAAATACGATTTGGTTTACGTATTTTTAAGCAATCGAGTGAACCCCGTAAGAAGCCTGGATTTATATAGGCTTAATATAAGGGGGGCTATTGAAGATGCTGTTTATAAAGCAATGGTACCTGCTATTCCCGAAGTAATTGCAAGAGAAAAATCAGAGTCCAGAAAATAATTAAATAAAAGGGGAGTAATTTTATCTTTTAGAAAATTGGAATTTATTTGCTCAATTAT
>JAICKT010000262.1 GCA_025927795.1 Parafilimonas sp.
AATACAAATGCCGATACCATTGCTTCATCATTAGCCATTGCACTTTCGCAATTTTATGATGTTCGTTTGATATATTGTTTTGAAAGAAAAGGTGTGTTGGAAAATGTTGAAGATGAAAATTCAGTTATCACAAACATCAATAAAGAAAAATATAAACAGTTGCTGGATCAACAAAAATTGTTTGCCGGCATTCTTCCAAAAATAGATAATGCATTTGCGGCAATTGATGCAGGCGTGCATGAAGTGTTAATCGGTGATGCAAATGATCTTATTCAAAATACCACAAACAAAACAATCGGCACGCTGATTACACAATAATGGAAATTGATAATTTATATACTGATGCATTGCAACTTTTACAGCAATTGATTTCCATACAATCATTTTCAAAAGAAGAAAATCAAACTGCCGATGTGATTGAAAAAATTCTTCAATCAAAAAATATAACAACAAACAGGCTGTTGAATAATGTTTGGTGCACGAATAAATTTTTTGATGCAAGCAAACCAAGTATATTGTTGAACTCGCATCATGATACAGTTAAGCCAAACAAACAATATACAAGAGATCCATTTCAACCATCCATAGAAGATGGAAAATTATATGGTTTGGGAAGTAATGATGCCGGTGGTTGTTTGGTTTCATTGATTGCAACGTTTATACACTTTTATCAGCAAAAAAACTTACAATGCAATCTTGTTTTAGCGGCAACGGCTGAAGAAGAAATTAGTGGCAAAAATGGAATAGAAGCATTACTAAACGATGAAAGCTTTATAATGACAACAAGCTTTCCTAACTCCCCTTTAGGGGATGGGGGCAACTGGTGTGCTATTGTTGGTGAACCAACACTGATGAACATGGCTGTAGCTGAGAAAGGCTTGCTGGTATTGGATTGTACGGCTTATGGCAAAGCCGGTCATGCAGCGAGAGATGAAGGCGATAACGCCATTTATAAAGCAATAAAAGATATTGAGTGGTTTAGAAATTATAAGTTTGATAAAGTATCTGATTTGCTTGGACCAAACAAAATGAGTGTTACAATTATTAATGCAGGTTCGCAACATAATGTTGTGCCAAGTGAATGCAAGTTCACGGTTGACATTCGGGTAAATGAATTATATGATTTTGATGAAGTGATTAGTATCATCAAACAAAATATTCAGTCTGAAATTGCAGCAAGAAGTTTGCGATTGAGATCAACAAACATTGCATTAAATCATCCCTTGGTTAAAACAGGATTAGAATTAAACAGAACTTATTACGGCTCACCAACAACCAGCGATAAAGCATTAATGCCTTTTCCTGCATTGAAAATAGGTCCGGGAGACAGCGCAAGAAGCCATAGCGCAGATGAGTTTATTTTTGTTAATGAAATTAAGGAAGGGGTTGAGTTGTATATTAAGCTATTAGAGAAAGTTTTGAAGTAAGATGTTTTGTAAATTCGTATAAAGCATTTGTTATGGAAAATAACCTAAGAAAAGAATTGCACGAAATGATTGATAGTTTTCCCGATGAAAGACTACAGGAAGTATATGATTTATTACAGGATGATGAACTGCCTGATGAACTGAAACAGATACTTGATGAAGAATATGAGAATTATCAGAAAACAAAGGAAGCTGTCACAAAAGAGGAAGCAGATAAAATGATAAATGAGATTCTTTATAAAAAAGATTAATGGCTGTTTATACCATAATTTATTGCCGCAGAGCAATTAAAGAATTTGCAGATCCAATAACGTGGTATAAAAAGCACAGTTTTCAGGCATCGGAAAACTTTAAAATTATTATTGAAAATGCAATTGAAGCGATTGTAGAAAATCCTCACTCTTTCAAAAAAACTTATAAGAAGTTTTTTGTAGTTAAAGTAAAAACCTTCCCTTTTAGTATAATTTATTTTGTTGAAGAAGAAGACCATAAAGTTGTTATTACATCCATATTCCATAACAAGAGAAATCCAATAAAAAAGTTTAGATAGTATAAATGAAGCTCTGGCAAAAAAATACAACATCGCTTAAAGAAGTAGAAAAATTTACCGTTGGCAACGATCGTGATTTTGATATTTTGCTTGCGCCTTTTGATGTGCTTGGAAATATCGCACATGCAAAAATGTTAGCGACTGTTGGTTTGCTTACAAATGATGAAGCTGATCAACTTACTGCTGAACTAAAATCAATCTACAAAAGCATTCAGCATTCAGCGTTCAGCATTCAGCCTGACGTAGAAGATATTCATTCGCAAATAGAATTTTTATTGACTGAAAAGTTGGGTGACATTGGAAAAAAAATTCATTCTGCACGCAGCAGGAATGACCAGGTTTTAGTTGATATAAAATTATTTTTAAGAAGCGAGATTGAACAACTCGTTATGACCGTTCAATCTTTTTTTGAGTTGCTGATTGCGCAAAGCGAAAAACATAAAAATGATTTATTACCGGGTTATACGCATTTGCAACTTGCCATGCCTTCATCATTTGGCTTATGGTTTGGCGCTTATGCAGAAAGTTTGATTGATGATCTAATCACACTTCAATCTGCTTATAAAATCGTAAACAAAAATCCTTTGGGTTCTGCGGCTGGTTATGGTTCTTCATTTCCTATCAACAGAAAACTTACAACTGAATTATTAGGTTTTGACGATTTGCATTACAATGTTGTGTACGCGCAAATGAGTCGTGGTAAAACAGAAAGAATCGTTGCATCAGCTTTGGCGAATATTGCTGATACTTTAGCAAAGCTTTCAATGGATGTTTGTTTATACATCAATCAAAATTTTAGTTTCATTTCTTTTCCTGCAGAGTTAACAACCGGCAGCAGCATTATGCCGCATAAAAAAAACCCGGATGTATTTGAATTAATCCGTTCGCATTGCAATCAAATAAAAGCTTTGCCGAATGAAATCATGATGATGACAACCAATTTGCCATCAGGTTATCAGCGTGATTTGCAATTATTAAAAGAACATTTATTCCCTGCATTTACAACATTAAAAGATTGCATCAGCATTGCTTCATTAATGCTGAATAATATTGAAGTGAAGAAAGATATTCTTTCAGACGAAAAATATAAATATCTCTTTAGTGTTGAAGAAGTAAATAAACTGGTTCATTCAGGAATCCCTTTTCGCGATGCTTATAAAAAAATCGGGTTAGATATTGAAGCCAATCAATTTAAATATGCAACAGAAATTCATCACACACACGAAGGCAGCATTGGAAATTTAATGAATGATACAATTTCAGCAAATATG
Source organism: Parafilimonas sp. (assembly GCA_025927795.1). GTDB lineage: Bacteria > Bacteroidota > Bacteroidia > Chitinophagales > Chitinophagaceae > Parafilimonas. Next base: position 3,249 of record JAICKT010000262.1, read on the forward strand.
AAATCGGTTATTGAAAGTTTTCATTTCGAGAAATATCACGAAGCAATTGATCAATTATTATCAAATTAAAACCTTACTCCCGCTTCAATCTTTATTGGCAAAGTGTTTTCTGCAGGTGGCACCGGGCAATTATATCCATTTGTATAAGCGCAGTAAGGATGATACGCTTTGTTGAAATTGATAACCATATGGTCGCTGTTTGTTATTGATAAATCAATATATCTCCCGCCCTCGTATGTTTCATTTCCACTCGTTGCATCTGTAAAAGGAATAAACAAATAATCTTTATAATCTGCCGACTGCAATAATTCCTGCGATTGGTAAACATTCAGCTTATATTCTTTTCCATCAATTGTAAAATATACTTCTCCATACTTTATATATGTTTTCCGCATACCGGATGAAGTGCTCATTTGAAAAGGTTTTTCATTCGGTGTTCTTACAAACTTTGCATTAACAACATACTTATCGCTGAACGGGAAAAAATGAATGCCTTTAAAAGTTTTTTTTGCCTTAGCACTTAAAGGCGTGTTATTCGGATCAGCATATTCTGCTTTCAAAGCACTTTCAAAACGCTTTGTGCTGTTAACAACAGCAGTATCTGTTTGCGAAAAACACAAACAAGTAATACAAACAAAAACGGCTGCAAATAAAAATCGCTTCATAAAGATTAAAAGCTAAATTAACTGCATATTATTTGTATCGTTTCATTATATATTATTTAAACAAAAAAATATGAAATGAGCCCCAACTTTAATGTGGCGATTTTCGTGTGACATTAAAAACATAAAACGTATACACATGAAAAAGAAAAAAACAAAAAAAAGACTTTCGCTATTTTTTGATAGGTTTTCATCCGCTGTAACCAAAGTAACCGGCAAGCCTATCGCTTTTATACTTGCTTTTTTAATAATTATTGTTTGGGCAATTACCGGTCCTATATTTCAATTTTCAGATACCTGGCAACTGGTAATAAACACAGGCACTACTATCATTACATTTTTAATGGTGTTTGTAATTCAGCAATCGCAAAACAAAGACACGATGGCGCTGCAGATAAAATTAAACGAACTGATTGCCTCCAGCAAAGACGCCAGCAACCGCCTTATTGACGTGGAAGACCTTACGCCCGAAGAACTGGAAATACTAAAAAAATTCTACGTACAATTAGCTAAACTGGCAGCAAAAGAAACAGACCTTAAGGCAACGCACTCAATTGAAGAGGCTGCCCAAAGACACAAAATGAAACTAAAGCCTATAGATAAAAACTCCTAAAACTTATTCTTCCACATCATACTTTCAACAGGCTTATCAGGTTGATTGCCATATTTTGCATTTTTCTTTTGATTGTACTTCACTTCAATTTCACCATCAACAGGAAAATAAATTAGCTGACCAACCGGCATGCCTTTATACACTTTCACCGGTTGCTTTACAGAAATTTCCAGCGTCCAGTTGCCGCAAAAACCAACATCGCCTTTGCCCGCCGTTGCATGAATATCTATGCCCAACCTGCCCGTAGAACTCTTGCCTTCCAAAAACGGAACATGCGCATGCGTTTCTGTATATTCAGCCGTTGTGCCCAAATAAAAAATGTGCGGGTACAGCACAAAACCTTCTTCCGGAATTTCAAAATACTCAATCTCATTATGCTTCTTCGCATCCAAAATATGCTCACGATAAGTGGCGAGCCATTTACCCAAATGCACATCATAACTATTACTGCCCAAACATTCGCGGCTGTACGGCTCAATTTTTATCGTACCTTTTTTCATTTCCTCTAAAATGCGCAAATCAGAAAGAATCATTTCAATTTGTAGTTTATAGTTTTCAGTTTATAGTTATGTTCCCGGTTCTTAAACTTCCTCATTTCTCATTTTTAATTTCTTATTACTAATTTATTGGGGCTCTCTTCTTATCGCTTTATTCAACAACAGTTCGGGCTTTACGTTACAAATCCGGCACACAATCATTGCGCAAAATCCTCACCGTGTTTTTCACTGCAATCCCGCAGCCGCTTATCAAAAAAATTCTGTTCAGCTTTTTTTCTAAACTCATAAAGTTTTTGAAACCTTACCGGTTTTTAATTTCATTGCAAATAAATCTCAAATTTGCAATCTAAAATCGTAAATCTACAATTGTCTTTATTTTATCAACATACAATCAACCAAACCACAAAACTCGGCATCTGGCAAATTGAAGAAGATGAAAATTTTTTTCTTGAGAAAGTTCCGTTGCATCAAAGCATTACACATCCGCATAAGCGCTTACAACATTTAGCCGGCAGATATTTATTACAATATTTATTTCCCAATTTCCCTTATTCAGAAATTTTAATCGCAGATACACACAAACCATACCTGCCAAACGAACAATATCATTTTTCCATTTCCCATTGCGGAAATTATGCTGCAGCCATCGTCAGCTCAACTCATCGTGTTGGAATTGATATAGAAACTCCCACAGAAAAAGTTATACGCATTGCGCATAAGTTTATTCATACCGGCGAAATGCAATGGATGGAAAAATCAATTGTCAATTGTCAATTATCAATTGTCAATTTCCAAACTGTTCTCTGGTCTTCTAAAGAGGCCATCTTTAAATGGTACAGTTTAGGCGGTATGAGCTTCAAAGAAGATATGCAACTCAACGGCATCATACAAAAACAAAACGACAGTTTTCTGCTGCCGTTTCATTTTCAAAAAGAAAAATCAATCCAATTAAATATTACCGCTAAAATTTTTGAAGAAATAGTTTTAAGCTGGATTGCAAATAATTTTTAAAATAATGTTTAATTGAGCAACAGCTTAAATGCTTACATAAATCCTCCGACAAAAGTGCTTCTGTGTTTAAGAAAATAACATTAAAAAATGATTCAATAATTATACTGGCATAATTTTTATTCTATTATAATCAGAGCGGTGATTTTCAGCTTTTACGTTATTCTAACCTTAAAAGGAAACGGATAAAAATTAAATGAAATAAGCGTTCGATAAGGTGTGTCTTAACAGGTGCACCTTATTTTTTTTTGCATCTCAAAAAAAATTATAAAATTAAAA
>JAICKT010000234.1 GCA_025927795.1 Parafilimonas sp.
GAAAAAGATTATACAATGCAGATAAAGAAAAATCTTTGATTTCGTGGGATTCGTTTGAATTTAATTACTGGACATTAACCAGAATAAGAACTGTAGATAAGGAAACGGGGGAAGTGACTTATAAATTAAAAATTTCAGGCTGTCCTCCAAAAATTTATTATGGTGGTAACAATTTATCTAATATACCTCATGATGATTTCTGTAAAATCTTAAAGGACTTTGAAAGCATGTTTTTAATACCATTAGATCAAATTAGAATAGCAGCCCCAACGGAAGTTTCAGGAACATTTTTCTTTGAAGGTATGATTAAAGAAAGAGTAATATTATTTCAATTTAAAAGACCTTTTGAACCAACGTACAATTCAGATAATGAGCTTTTAGGTTATGAAGCAGAAAATGCACATGATGATGCTAAAATATATTTACCGAGTTTAAAATTCCGGCAAGAGCTAAACAAAATTAGAATTGAAAGGCGTTGGAAGAAAATACCAAATTTCAGGCGTGATACCGGCATACTAACATGGGCTGATTTATTAGCTGAATCAGCTATGTACGAATGTTATAAAATGGTATTGGCTACATGGAAAGATGATACGATTGTGTATGATCCAAAATTGAAAGCACATAGCAAATATCATCCCTTGATAAATGAAATAATCAAGCACGGGTACAAAGCAGATTATTGGACACATGAATTTCTAAAAAAGGTATCAACTTATAAAGCCAAAAAATACATAGAAGAATATAACCGGCTTGCTGAAAAACGGGATGAAGGTGTTTATCACAAAGTATTACAAGCAATCTTAGAAGAAGGAAAAAAATTTCAATTTGTTTCCAGTTTGTTGAGTGGAAACAAATTAAAAAATAATAATAGTATAAGTATAAACATAGATAATAAATTAATTAATAAAGAAGAGGGTAAGGAGAATGAAAGTACAGAATACCGGAATTGTTTATCATGTAACCGGGATATAAGCAATCAAAGAAGCACAAGTAAATTCTGTAGTACAAAATATGTAGGTGAACAACAGGCAAAACAATGCCGTAATAAAGATTCTAATGCACGTAACAATAGCAAAAGAAAAAGGAAGAATGATGCTGTAATAATATCCGGTAACAGTACAGTAATACCAGCACCAGCACAAAAAAGTAAGCTGAAAGAGTTACTGGAAAAATTAAAGGTAAAATATGCAGCAGCAGGATAGTATTAATTAATAAGATCGCATCATAAAACTATTAAATGAAGAAGCGGGAACGAATAAAGTATGCAACAGGTAAGCGATGCAACATTTGCGACAACGATCTTTCTTTACAACAACACAATAGCGTAATCTGTTCAGTAGAAATTTACGGAGAACATGCTAAGTCCTGCCGAAAGGCTTTAAATAAAATAAATAAAAGAATTAAGCAGGCGCGTATAAGAGAAGAGAAATATCAGTGTATGTATGATGAAGTAAAAAAACAAGTTGGTACAATAAACCCTGAAGCAGAACGAATTTTAAAAATGTTCAGATAGTAAGTAATTATATACAGATAGCCACCACCAAATCGCTTTAAAAATTAAATTAATGCAAAAGAACAATTTGTATGATGCATTACCTGCTACCATAAACAGATTAAAAGTAGTAATGCAACTAAAGAATAATGAATTAAAAAAATCCCTTGAAGAGTTTAAAACTGAATGGGAAAATGACAGCTTTGAAAAAGCAGAAACAGAAAGTATATTCAAAGGTTTTAATAATGTTGTTGATGCTGAAATTGAATTGTGCAAGTCTCTACACACTCAAATTGATGTGTTACAACAAGATTATGTTGCCGGGCGAATCAACCACATTCGCTTCATTGATAATCTACGTCCTCTAAAAAATTTTTTGAATGAGAAAATGGAATATTGTCCGACCCATTTGAAACAAGATAAAATGCAGGCAATAGTAAATCAATACCTGTAACATTTTTAAATTATTCAATCGCTCATTAGGATCGTTCAAAAAAAATAAATAATGACTAATTCTTTGTATAATGATTTTTTTTCAGTGTTTGGTGAATGTTTACACTTTGATCTTCACTACAATAGTTACACGAAAAATGAAACGATAAACACATCTGGTGAGATAGCGCAGTTGCTTTTTATGAAATTAGTTAAGGCTACTGAGACAATTGTTGGACTGTTCCGGTATGTATCCGAAGATTTTAAAAATGAAAAATTATCGAAAGAAGATTTCGGGAAATACATGCGATATTATAACCTGTTGTTGTGTGATACTATAACGGTCAAACAACTTCTAACAAAAAATAGTGAATTAATTAATGCTATAAAATCTTATGCCAGTAAGTATTCTAAATTCAAAGATTTATAGCTAAAAATTCATGATTGATTATTTTATTAATAAAATCTTCAGCAGTTAGTAATTTCTTACTAATAAATTATTAATCAATTTGTTACTAAAAAATATTTCATGACTAATTTGATGTTTTTTCCGAGAAAACACTTCATGTTTGTGTAAACAAAAAGGGTTACAGATGATCCTGCAACCCTCATTAACTAACAAATTTAAAATGTAAAATTATGAAATCATTCTTTATTCAAATCATGTGTTGGGTAGCACCAAACAATCTGTTACTAAGATTCGTAAATCACCCAAATTTTACTGATGAACAAATCGGAATTATTGGTTCAGCATTATTGAAAAGGTTTAAAACGCAGGAAGAACTGGAACAAAGATGTGAAAGATTATTCGGGGAAACTGTTTGATGTGGTGTATTGCTTCAATAAAGGGCAGGGTTTGCTTCACCCTGTTCCTTTTTTTTAAAACAAATTAATTAATTCAAAAAAAATTGTATGAAAAAAATTATCGTAACAAAAAATAAAACGAATAACACCCCGGAGATTGTTGAAGGAATGATAATACCATTAGGTTGTACAACTGAAGAAAAAATAAACACGCTTCAAAGCATCAAAGATTCGATGGCAAATTGTATGATGGCAAACATGAATGATGACCTTACATTTGATAGTCAAACAACAAATAATTTACAACTGTTCTACATGCAAGCTGATGCACAAATAAAAAAATTGCAACAGCAAAATTATAACCGGGTAGCAATTGCATAACTCATTAATAAAACAATTAAAAAAAGTAACAATGGGAAACCCATATATCGAAGATTACAATAAACAGTTTAGCCATGATCCGGCTACTAATGAACAAAATAACTCAAATGAATCAACAGGAATTTCAAATGAGTTACAAGCGATAATTAAAATAGATATGCAGTCAATGCTTATGAAGTATCATAACGTTGAATCACTATCTACTATTATCAACGAGATAAAGAAATATCTAAACATAGTTTGAAAAAAGATTTTAAAAATATTGCGATTTTAAAACAATACAACAATCAGGATAATGGTAAGACAAATGCTACTAATAATGTAAGTATTGAAGATGTTATTAAAACAGAAACTGTTGAAGTATTGGATTTAGAGAATAAGAAACAGGAACAAGCAGCAGATATAAATCAGTTGTCGGTAGCACTGAAAAATGCCCGGTTGCTATAAGCAAGATAACAGCATTTATAAAAATTAATTAATTGCAATTCTTTCATGCTACAAGCAAGGAAAAGCCAATGGCAATGTTATGAAGTATAAATGAGGGTGGTTTGTGAGGTGTAACAGTCAGCATAATAAAAAAGTAGGTGATGTATATGCGCGATAATAATTTAAATTAGCTGATAAAATTAATTACTTGGATAACTCCAAATTATTGAATAATACCAAAGCTGGTTCTTTATTTTTATTGGGATTAGCGATCATAACATCTTCAAAACTTAAATGGTATCATACATCATCATTAGGTAATATTATAGGTATTAAAACAGTATGGGGAATCGCTATAACAATAATTTTATCAATTTCATTTTTAATTGTTCTTACTGCTAAAACATTGAATACTATAAAATGGGGAACTGCTTTACCTGCACTTTGTTCATTTATAATTGCTGGATTATATATTCTAAACGTATTAGTGTTCACAAAAAACTTACAAAGCTACATTGCAGACTATTACGATGAATATGTTCACCTTATGTACGGTGTTTATGTTTGTTTTGTTATAACGTTTATTACTTTTTTATCTGGAATTTCAATATCACAAAAAGACTTCTTGCCGGAAAACTAATTATAGTTTACAGATGCAGTTCTTTGGCTGTAAATTTCTTATTGCTCCGCATTTTGATAACGAAGTATTCTTAGCAAAAGAATCAGTTTAAATCAGCTTAAAATAGCATTTAGAATGCTGGATCACGATTTAACTCAGATGTTGCATTAATAGTAAGTCTACCAATATAACTGGAATCTGTATTGCAGGCGGTGGTGCGCATTCTGTTGTCATATTTTTCTTCTATAAACGACCAAAATCAGAAAACAGTTTCCAATCTGTAAATCATGCAAACTCTATAAAGAATTGTGTAAGAAATGTTGAGGTGGTCAATAATACTTTTGGTTTTTGTAACCCGTTAATACTTTTTTATTAGTGTGATGATTAAATCTCAAAATACAGATGTATTGGATAATGTGATTATATTTTATGACTTTAAGCAAGTTAATGATGTACTAATGATTGTAACATTTGATGAGAAAACAAAAAGTTGGGAAAAGGTCTTTGTTTATAATTCTGCCAACGGTTGGGAAACTAACAGTCTTAAACAGTATGTTAACAATAAAAAGTTTGAATGGATTTCTAAAAAGTTGAATTTAATTTTTCAGCAAAGTGAAATTGATGTTCACTTTGATAATATTAATCTTGATGAGGTAATGAAAAACGAATCAAAGTTTGTGCTCGCACTCAATCAGACTGAATAAACCGTTGCTATCCTATGATTGAAACACTTTGAAAAATACCGCGACCGACTTATGTAGTCGGTTTTTTTATTGTTATTAAAACTTATTGTACTTGCATGCTAATTGCATAGTAATATGCGGTTGTTATAAAATAAAACCTATCCGCTCTTGATTTTTATCAGGGGCTTTTTTTTATACCAGTTTGCAACTATAATACTAATGTTAAATAGTGTCAACGATTATGGCTATTTATTCTGGCTGCGTAATTTCGTATGAGATTTTCTCGGATAAATTTGTTACCATGACCAATGTAACTGTTGTTACACAAATCCTTGCTGTTTTAGTTTTTCTTTGCTTCGTTATTAAAACCATTCACTTTTATAAGTCAACACACAGAAAAAAAATAAGGTATTGGTTTTATTTTCCAAAAATGACTGTGATGAGTTCTCATTCACCACAAAGTAAAACTGCCAAAAAAACACAAAATGTTCTAAGTTTTGTATTGGCCATCATTTTTCTGATAACGCTAATTTCACTGCTATTCAAACCTGTTTAGAAAATGTAGCGGTTAAATCTCAAACGCTACTTTGTTGCTAAGAATATTTTAAATGCGCTGTAATCAGGAACTATGTTTATAATGCTATCACCGATTTGCATGTTTGCAATTCTTTGTAGCCTAAATTTTAATTAATTTCATTTTTGGTATCAAACTATTACTAAACTGCAAACTTGCTTAAATCACCTTAAAATGCCATAATAGATATGAGAACTACTAATCGGCAAATAATCATTTTTGCAGTTGTAATTATTTTACTTTGTTTCATTTCGGTAATCGTATTCACTCTACCATCTTTTTTTAAGATGCTTGACTTAACAACAAAAAGCAATATAGGCAGTGCAATGGGTGGTATAACTGCTCCAGTTATTGGAGTAATTTCATCTATTCTTCTCTATTTAGCATTGACACGACAAACAGAATCAAATGTAGACCAAAGGATTAAAAATGAAAGCGACATAATATTTCTTTTGCTTAATCAACTTGACAGTGAAATTGCAGGTTTTTATTATAAATACAAACAAGGCAAAGAAGAATTTAAATATCATGGAATTGAAGCCATTAATGATTTCAGTAATGAGTTTCGGTATGGGTACAGCCTAAAGGATTTTCATTTTACTTTTAAGCACTTTTTTCAGGCTAATCAACTTCTTTTGTTGATTCGGTCATATAAACTTATTGAAAAGAGAATTGAATTGTCAGCATTGTCTGAAGAAATGAAACATCTTTTCCAAGATAAATTAAATGCATTTTTTGACTGTAGATTAAGAAAGCCGTTACAGGATATTAGCGATGCCGTTGATGAGCATGAAAATATGAAGGATGAAATAACAGAAGAAATACAAAAATTTATTAAACCGAAAATTAATTAATTACTCAATCAAAGTTTAAGAGTAAATTACTCAAACACCAACATTATGAGCCCTAATGAACTAAGGCTAAACAACTGGATAGAAGATAATATCAAAGGTCACATTCAAGTAACAGAACTGAAAACAGATGAAGAATTAAATGCAAACCCAAGTAAATTAATGCACCTTGTTCTGATGGGTTTTGGTTTTTAAGAAATAAAAAAAAATATCTGGATTCATCCATCAACAGACTTTAAGTTGATACAAAAGAAAGATGGAACATTTGTTCAATGCCTAAATAAGAGAAAAAGAAAAATAGGTGTGCCGTTGCAATACATGCATGAACTTCAGAATAGATTTTATTCATTCACAGTATTGAATTAACTCACCCCAATAAATCACAGGGTAATTAATCAAAGCGGATTGTCCTAACGACAATACAAAATATATAGTACAAATTGGTTGATTATGAAAGTTAGAAATTTTTATAAATTGTGCGTCATGTTGCGTGAATCGTTAAGACATTAAATTTATAAGACCAAGGGAAATGGAAAAACTACTGCTTATTTCGCTTTTCTTTTTGCAACATTATGCAAATGCCCAAACTTTGAATGCTGCTGTCATTCATAACATGGAAACAGCCATTGAAAA
>JAICKT010000409.1 GCA_025927795.1 Parafilimonas sp.
CAAACCCTGTGAAGAGTTTAAGAACGGAATAAATAATTAACTAACAGCTAATGGCTGATCGCTGTTAGCCAAAATAAAAACTATGTTTAAAAATTATTTCAAAACAGCATGGCGGAATCTTTTTAGAAACAAAGGATTTTCGATTAGTAATATTCTTGGTTTAGCTATCGGTATGGCATGCACCATTTTTATTTTATTGTGGGTGTATGATGAACTTACTTACGACCGGTTTCAAAAAAACTATGATAACATTTACCAGGTTATTGCTAACCGTAATTTTAATAACCAGGTTTTTACAGACAGAAGCATGGCGATGCCGCTTGCCAGTGCACTTGAAAACAGTTCGCCACAAATAAAACATGCAGTTGTTACAACATACCAGCAACAAAATGTACTTGGCTATAATAACAATAAAATAAAGAAAGATGGTTATATAGTAAGCGACCATTTCTTCGATGTTTTTTCATGGCAATTTGTAAAAGGAAATGCCGCGACTGCATTGAAAGACCCTAACTCTATTGTGCTTTCAGAAGATGCCGCAAAGGCTTTTTTTGGAAAGGCAGACCCAATTAATAAAATACTTACAATTGATAACGATAGAAGCGTAAAGGTTACAGCAATTGTTAAGCATGCCCCAAACAATTCTACATTTCATTTTGATTGGATAATACCATTTAACTACAATGATTCAAATACAAAGCGCTCAATGAATGAATGGATAAATTCTTCGTGGAATGTTTTTATACAAACAGTGCCGGGCGTCGACACATCTTTACTAAATAGAAACATCACAAAAATAAAAAGGTCGCATGCAAAAGATGAAATCAGTAGCTACTTTGTTTTCCCAATGAGCCACTGGCATTTGTACAGCGATTTTGAAAATGGTAAAAACACGGGCGGCATGATTGAGTATGTACGTTTGTTCTCCATCATTGCTATTATTATTCTGTTGATTGCATGTATCAACTTTATGAATCTTTCAACAGCAAGAAGTGAAAAACGTGCAAAAGAAGTGGGCATCAGGAAAACACTCGGCTCAAATAAAAAACAATTGATATCGCAATTCTTTTGCGAGTCATTTATCTTAACATTTATCGCGTTTATTCTCGCAATTATTACAGTTGCTTTATTGCTGCCTTCATTTAATTTAATGGTTGATAAACATCTTTCTTTAGGTATAATGCAGCCTATGTTTTGGATCATGTCGTTGGGCATTATTTTATTCACTGCATTTATTGCTGGCAGCTATCCTGCACTCTATCTTTCTTCATTTAATCCGGTAAAAGTTTTAAAAGGAACGATTGTCGCTGGCAAAAAAACAATATTACCAAGGCACGTGTTGGTGATTTCACAATTTGTAATTTCTATTTTATTAATCTCTGCCACTATTATTGTTTACCGGCAATTGAAACATGTGCAGGAACGTGATATGGGTTATAATCCCAATGGCCTGGTAATGATTCCTTCCACGCCAGATACCGATAAAAGCTTTGCTGCAATTAAACATGAATTGCTTGCATCCGGAATTATCACCGGTGTTACAAGAACCTCCTCTCCTATTACGGAAGTTTGGTGGAATACAGGCGCACCGGATTATGATGGCAAGCCTGCCAATTCGCAAATTATTATGGGAGGCTTAGGTACTGATGTTGATTTTGCAAAAACAATGCGCGTAAAAATGTTGCAGGGCCATGATTTTACAGGAACGCCTGCAGATTCGTCTTCAATGATGTTGAATAAAGCTGCCGTTGACGCCATGAAATTGAAAAATCCAATCGGCATGCAAATGCGTTATGGAAGAACGTACACTATAACCGGTGTTACAGACAATGTCATCATGACTTCTCCGTTCGAACCGGCTTATCCAATGCTGATTGTATATGATGGTAATAATTCAAGCACGAACACCATGCGTATTAAGAACGGAGTGCCTGCACAAAAGGCGATTGCATTGTTAGAAACTGTATTTAAAAAATATAATCCGTCTGTACCTTTTGAATACAAGTTTGTTGACCAGGAGTTTCAAAAGAAATTTATCACGGAAAAGTTAATCAGTAAGCTCACAAATATTTTTTCTGCGTTGGCAATTTTTATCTGTTGCCTTGGCCTTGCAGGCCTGGCATCATTTACAATTGAAAAACGTTTCCGTGAAATTGGTGTACGCAAAGTATTAGGAGCAAGTGTTCAGCAACTGCTCATGCTTATATCAAAAGAATTTTTGAAGCTTGTTCTAATTGCATTTGTAATTGCCGTGCCACTTACTTATTGGTTAATGACTAACTGGCTTAAAAATTATAAGTACCGCATCAATATTAATTCGTGGCTATTTGTTATTGTTGGCGTTGTGATGTTTGCATTAACATTGGTTGTAGTGAGTCTAAATACAATTAGAGCGGCGACCGCAAATCCAGTAAAAAGTTTAAGAACGGAATAAAGAATTCAGCAATGTGGCTATTTGAAAATTAGAAAATGGAAAAACTAACAACTTAGAACATATAATTTAATACTTCTGTCATGTTTAAAAATTATTTTAAAGCCGCATGGCGCAATTTGATGAAGAATAAAACTTTTTCTCTCATCAACATTGCTGGCTTATCAATTGGTATGGCCGCATGTTTGCTGATATTACAGTATGTAAGTTTCCAGTTAAGCTTCGACCAATTCAATAAAAATGCCCTGGATATTTATCGTGTTGTGAACGACCGTTATCAAAACGGAAAACTTGCGCAACATGGAACAATAACATATTCAGCTATTGGCAAAGCTATGCAGGACGATTTTCCCGAAGTAATTAATCATACACGTGTTGAACCGTTCGATAACCAAATAATAACATATGACAATAAAAAATTAGGAGACCTGCATGTTCTTGCAGTTGACAATTCTTTTCTTTCCATGTTCTCCTATCCTATTATTGCAGGTGATAAAATAAACGGATTACAAAATCCTAATTCTGTAGTTCTCACTGAAACACTTGCACGAAAAATCTTTAGCATTAAAGGAAATAATTTTGTGTCGTTGGTTGGAAAAACAATTGTTATCTCGCGGGATTCACTTCCTTATAAAATAACAGCCATTGCAAAAGACGCCCCTGAAAATTCTCATTTAAGTTTTGACATGTTGGTTTCTTATAACACATTATATTCTGGTGGTAATGCCGGCTGGCCACAAGCTGATTATGATTTCCGGGATTCTGATTTCTGGCATTACATTCAATTAAAACATGGAACAAATTATAAAGCCCTTGAAGCAAAGCTGCCTGCATTTAGTGAGAAACATTTCCAGGGAAGTAAAGTTTCAGGCAGCGTTGAAAAATTTTATTTACAACCGCTTTCGAGAGCGCATCTCTATTCTGACTTTGAATACGAAATAGGTAACACAGGAAGTGCAACTGTTGTATGGGGTTTATTGATAATCGCTTTTCTAATTATCACTCTCGCATGGATAAATTATGTAAATCTTTCAACCGCAAAATCAATGGAACGTGCAAAAGAAGTAGGTGTTAGAAAAGTTGCAGGTGCCAGCAAACAACAACTCATCAAACAATTTCTTACCGAATCGCTTATCATTAATCTTATTGCTCTTTCAATTGCTTTTTTAATTGTAACACTTGTTCAACCCGGCTTTAACAGCCTGGTGCAACACAAACTTTCACTATTTTATTTATTGGAAAAAGGATTGAACGGTTATAACATCAGCGCTTCATTAGTCATACTCATTATTGCCGGTATTTTTGTCTCAGGATTTTATCCTGCATTCGTGCTTTCGTCATTCAAACCAATTCTTGTTTTAAAAGGAAAATTTATTACATCGGGCAGAGGAATTTTTCTTCGCAAGATTTTAGTAGTAGGACAATTTGCTATAACCATAATGCTCATCATCGGTTCGCTGGTTGTTTACAAACAAATGAGTTTTGTAAGTAAG
>JAICKT010000008.1 GCA_025927795.1 Parafilimonas sp.
AAACCTGCTGAAGTTTTATATAAAGATGGCAAAGCGCATTTAATAAGACAGCGTGATGTGTTTGAAGATTTGCTGAGAAATGAAATTGAAGTGTTATAAGTTGCAAAATGCTGGTTACAAGTTGCAGGTAAATTAACCAGCAACAAGCAACCGGAAACCAGAAACAAAGACATGATTGAAATAAAAAACATAAAGAAAAGTTTTGGCGATAAAACAATTCTTGAAGATATAAGTGGTGTGCTTGAAACCGGGAAGTGTAATCTTATCATTGGTTCAAGCGGAAGCGGAAAAACAGTTCTAACAAAATGCATAGTTGGTTTATTTAAACCAGACCAGGGTGAAATTTGTTACGATGGGAAAAGCATGTTGGATATGAATCGTGAAGAACGAACTGAATTGCGTCAGCAAATTGGAATGTTGTTCCAGGGTTCTGCTTTGTTTGATTCAATGACGGTTGAACAAAACATCCTGTTTACGCTCGACATGTTTTCTGATATGAGTATTCGCGATAAGAAAAAACGTGTTGATGAGGTTTTGGAAAAAGTAGAATTACAAGGGTCAAATAAAAAATTCCCCTCGGAAGTAAGTGGTGGTATGAAAAAAAGGGTTGGTATTGCACGAGCCATTGTTCTCAATCCCAAATATCTTTTTTGCGATGAACCCAACAGCGGTCTTGACCCGCAAACATCTTTGGTAATTGATAAACTCATCAAACAAATCACAACAGACTATAATATCACTACTATTGTTGTAACGCATGATATGAACAGTGTAATGGAAATCGGCGATAAGATTATGTATTTATATAATGGCAGAAAAGAGTGGGAAGGCTCAAAAGAAGATATTATTTTTAGCAAGAATGAAAGGCTGAATGAATTTATTTTTGCTTCGGAATTTTTACAGGGTGCCAAAGCCATTCGTATGCTGGAAGTGGAAGGTAAAATTCAGGAAGGCACTGCTTTGCAGGAAGCGGAAAAATTATTGAAAGAAGAATAACACGGTCAGGTGCTTCTAAAGCGTCAGCCCGATAACTATCTTGAAAATGCTTTTAGTTTTTTTATAGTGTCTTTAGGGTTTTCAGAACTGAAAACTGTATTACCTGCCACCAAAACATCAACGCCTGCATCAACCAATTCTTTTGCATTTTCAACAGTAACACCACCATCTACTTCAATTAAAACATCCAATTTTTTTTCGTCAATCATCTTTCGCAGTTGCTTAATTTTTTCTATTGAATGCGGAATAAATTTTTGCGCACCAAAACCCGGGTTCACACTCATGATTAACACATGATGCAAATCAGCTAAAATATCTTCTAATAAAAAAACAGGCGTGTGCGGGTTAATGGCAACTGCAGGTTGTGCACCTAATTCTCTAATCTGCTGAATATTTCTATGAAGATTCGGGCAAACTTCCAAATGAACAATAATATTATCAGCGCCGGCTTTTTTAAATGCAGGAACTAGATTTTCCGGCGTTTCAATCATCAAATGCACATCACATATTTTTTTAGTGACTTTTCGTACGTATTCTATTACCGGAATCCCAAAGCTGATGTTGGGAACAAATTGTCCATCCATTACATCTAAATGCAACCAATCTGCTTCACTTTCATTCACCATTTTACACTCTTCTTTCAGCTTTAAAAAATTTGCCGCTAATAATGATGGTGCAACAATTGCCATAGTTTGTTGTTTACAGTTTTCAGTTTGTAGTTTTCAGTTCTGCGTTCTGTGTTTTTTGTTTCGTGTTTATTAGTATTGCAAGATAAATCATACTTCTTACTTCATACCCATAACTCTTACTTTATTCGCTGCCTAACTGCTTCAAATGTTCACGTGCTTCTTTCATCGTAGGGTCAATTTGCAATGATTGTTTGAAAAAGGTTACTGCGCTGTCTTTTTTATTCATCATCTCGTAACAACGCGCCTGGTAATAATATGCATCAGCATATAAATTATTTACTGTTGAAGCCATTTGAAAAACCTGCAGTGCTTTATCATATTGTTGCGCATCAAAATATAATAAACCTTTTTCAATGTAAGCTTCCATGTAAGTGTAGCTGTAAGCAATGCATTCATCAAAATATTTAAACGCATTATTCACATCGTGTGTTCTTGCATAATACACACCAATAATAAATGCACAGTTTGCATCATAGTCTCTGCCAAGCCCAAGTTGTTTTACTCTTGAACAAAGTATTATTGCTCTATCGTTTTTTTGCTCTGCATATAAATTAGCTAAAGCAAGCAGGGCATCCGGAGATTCATAAATATGTGCAGCAGTCGCATAACTTTTAATTGCAAGTTGTGTATCCTGCGCATCTTCTGCAATATTGCCTTGTGCAAACCACAAACCGTAATTCATGCTGTCTTTACTTGTGAGCATATTTATTTGTTGCAAGGCTTCCTTGTGTTTGTTTAAACTGTCTAAAGCAAATGCATATTGTAATCGCAAGCCAACACTATCCGGAGAGACTTTCACCTGTTGCGCAAATGTGTTTAAATATTGTTCTGATGAATTATTGATGGAATCTGCAGCCTGAGATTTTTTATCGTTGTTATTACATGCAGAAAATAAATAAACAATTACAGACAGGAAAAATAATTTTTTCATTTGCGCAAATGTAATCTTCAAAGTTTTTTATGACGAATGTTTTACAAACCGAACATGCAGTTTGCTTTTACTTTTGCAAAAATTTATAAGATAAATGAGAATAAGAATTTTATCACCCAACATAAAAAATATTAGTACTTATATATTAACGCTGCTGTGTATTGTAAAAACATCAGCACAAAAAGCCGATAGTTTATTATATGCTGATGAAAAGCATTTTAAAAATGTAAAGCAATTAACGTTTAACGGCGATAATGCAGAAGCTTACTGGAGTTATAATGATAAGCATATCATTTTTCAACGCAAAAATGAAGCGGAAAATATTGATTGCGACAGAATGTTTATAGGTACCATTCCGCAAAACAATGAAGATAGTTTTGTGTATAAGCAAATAAGTTTTGAAGGAAGAAATACCTGCGGTTATTTTTTGCCCGATGGTAAACATGTTATTTATGCATCTACATATTTAGGTGGTGATAGTTGCCCGCCGGTGCCTGACAGAAGTAAATATGGTAATCGTTATTTGTGGCCGATTTATGATACGTACGATATTTTTTTAGCCGATACTTCAGGCAAAATAATTAAGCAGCTTACCAAAACAAAAGGCTATGATGCAGAAGGAACTTTATCACCCGATGGAAAGAAAATGATTTTTACTTCTGTGCGCAATGGTGATTTAGATTTATATGTGATGGATTTAGCAACAGAAAAAGTTACGCAGATAACGCATGAGTTAGGTTATGATGGTGGCGCATGGTTTAGTCCTGATGAAAAGAAGATTGTTTGGCGCGCAAGTCGCCCGAAAACGCCGGAAGAAATTGCAGATTACAAACAACTGTTATCTGAGAATTTGGTTGCGCCCACACAAATGGAAGTATTTATTGCAAATGCAGATGGCAGCGATGCAAAACAAATAACACATCTTGGTCAGGCAAATTGGGCGCCTAATTTTACGCCTGATGGAAAGCATATAATTTTCTGCAGCAATTACGAGTATGCGCACGGCTTTCCATTCAACATGTATCTTGTAAATCTTGATGGAACGGGTTTAGAAAAAGTATCGCACAGCAATGGCTTTGATGCTTTTCCCATGTTTAGTTATGATGGTAAAAAAATAATGTTCTCATCAAACAGAACAAGTGGCGGCGGTTATAATATTAATTTGTTTATGGCAGATTGGGTGGAGTAGTGGGAATGAAATGAAATGAAATAAGAAATGAGAATTAGGAATAAACATTAAATATTTAAGTTCTTATATTCACGATTCACCATTCACAATTTTATTTCATCTTTGCTTTAACCAAAAACAGTGCGATGTATAATATCATATTAAGTCTTCACAGTCTTTTACGCTGGGTAATTTTATTGCTTCTTGTTATAAATCTTATCAGGCATTTTGCTGCTTTAAAAAAACCATTCGGTAATACAGATAAAAAATTAGGCTTATGGCTGATGATTTTTACACACATCACTTTTTTGCTGGGCATTTACCAGTGGTTTGCCGGTGCGTATGGTTACCACAATATTTCTAATATTGGAATGAGTGCTGTAATGCAAAATCATGCTTATCGTTTTTTTGTAATTGAACATACTGTGGGGATGCTTATTGCCATTGCTTTAATCACAGTAGCACGAGGTGTTTTCCGTAAAAATATAACTGACACCAAAAAACATAAACGCTGTATTATACTTTATTTATTTGCGCTGATAATTATTCTTGCATCTATTCCATGGCCTGGCATGAATGAAATTGGAAGACCATTGTTTAGAAATTTTAGCTGAGTTTATGTTTGACGTTTGACGATTCACTTTCACGTCGTCATTCATTTAAAGTATCCATTCTTATATAAATCAAAAAGTACGGCGACTAAAAAATATTCGGGTAAAAGACATGCACCCATCACATATAAAATAATTCTTGCTATCAATATGGCGCTCTCTGCCTGGTGCAATAATTGTTTCTTTTCCTTTAATAATTTAAAATAATTGTTTGCAAGAACCGCATTTTGCAGTGGATAGCCACAGTTTGTGCAAAACGAATATTCTGTTTTATTAACGTGGTTGCAATGAGAACATATTTCTGTTGCAACTGATTGTTGAACTGCCGGCAATAAATGGTTGATTTTATTTGCTGATATTTTTTTCGCCTGCTGCATGCTTTGCTTCTGATTCAATAACGATTCTGCAGTGTATATGTTTTCTTAAAGATATTAAATTACTGCCCATAAGTTTTTATCTTTGTGCTGAAATGATTTTGAGATGAAGAAGTTTGTTTGTTTTTTTATTTTATGTGTTTGCTTTTTTTTAATAGTAAACAATGTTTCTGCACAATGTTCTATCTGCACTAAAACTGCTTCTCAATTAGGTGAAAAAGCAGGACTGGGATTAAATACAGGAATTATTTATTTAATGTTTACACCTTTTGTTATTGCCGGCTTTATTGGTTATAGGTGGTTTAAGCAGGAGGGGAGCTTGAGAAATAAAACCGAAGAATAATTCTGCTAATATTTTTCAATAAACCTGTATAAATTAAACTCCGGGTTTTTATAACTCTTATTGATTTCTTCAGCCAGCAGTATTCTATTTATATCATGCATTCTTTTTTGCTCAATTAAGCGATAAGCTTTTTCGGTAAGCAACTTAATTTTTTTATCACTCAATTCATTTAAGCTTTCGTGCCATTTAATTTTTTGTATTAAATCATCTATACCTTTTTTTTCTATGGCAACAGTTTTTATAATTGGAATTTCATTTTGTTTTAGTTGAAATGCAGGTGCAAGCATCATGCGTAAATCTTTTACAAATTTATCAGCGCCGGGTCTGTCAGATTTATTCACTACAAACACATCTGCAATTTCCATTAAACCTGCTTTCATTGTTTGAATTTCATCGCCGCTTTCGGGAACAAGTACAACAACTGTTGTATCTGCAAGCGCTGCAATTTCTGTTTCGGTTTGACCAACACCAACTGTTTCAATAATAATTTTATCGAGTGATGATGCTTTCATCACATCTGTAATTTCAATAATTGAAGGATGCAAACCACCCATGCTGCCACGTGTTGCCAAAGAGCGTATATAAACATTTGGATGATTAAACCATTTATTCATTCTTATTCTGTCGCCAAGTAATGCACCATGTGTAAATGCAGAAGAAGGGTCAACACATAAAACACCCACCTTTTTTTGCTGCTGAATATATTCTGCAATAAGACAATCAACCAGTGTACTTTTTCCGGCACCGGGTGGCCCTGTAACACCAATAATTTTTTTAGTGGATGATGGGAGCAGTTTTAATAAATCATCACCATTTCCATTTTCAATTTTAGAAATTACTCTTGCGAGTGTTTTAAAATCGCCATCAATAATATTTTGTAATAATTCTTTTGCAGTCATTTAAAAATGTTATGGTGTTAGCCAGCGATAGAAATCATCAAATTCATCGCGCCAGTATTTTTCATTATGCTGACCGAGCGGAAAAGTTACATTTTCGGCACGGCAACAATTTTTTTGTTTAATGATGTTAAACATTCGCTGCATATCAATTACCATCCTGTTGCTTTCTTTTTGTCCTGCATAAAAATAAATTTGAAAAGTGTTTTGCCATTTTGCATTTGTAACATCAGTATATATTTCAGGAGCAATCCAAAACGATGGAGAAAAAACTGCGGCGCCACCAAAAATGTTTGGATACTGCACCAGCGCATACATTGAAATTAATGCACCCATGCTGCTGCCCCCAATAAATGTATGTTTCGCATCTTTTAATGTACGGTAATTTTTATCAACAAAAGGTTTTAATGTGTTGACAACAAAATCCAAATATTGTTTCCCTTCGCCCTTTCCATATTTATCATTATCATAAGGATTGTATTCATTCAAACGCTTCGTACTGTCATTATCAATTCCAACAACAATACATTCTTTATGCAATTGCAGCGCAAGTGTATCGAGGCATTCATCTATTCCCCACTCTGTATGAAAAGCTGCAGTTTGCTCGTTGAATAAATTTTGCCCATCCTGCATATATAAAACGGGATACAATTTATTTTTTTCTTTTTGATAAGATGCAGGAAGATAAATCCAGATTCTGCGATAACGATTTAATTGCGGAATAAAAAAAGCACTGTCTAATATATGCACATTTACAGATGCCGTATTGGGTATTGGTTTATCAGGAAAATCATCTTTCCATCCTGCAATAGAAACTTCGATGGATGTATCTGCACTTAAAGTAAAAGTTCTGTTAGCAATGTCTTCACCTTTTGCGGTCGTTTCTACTTTGCTCCACTCGCCGCGTGTAAATTTATATTCGTAGTTGCCGGGTTTAATATCATTTAAAACAACAACCAATCTGCCGCCGCCAAAAGGTTTTAATTTATAATTGTTGTCTGCAGGGTTCCAATTATTAAAATTACCTGCTATATAAATTGCATCATTGGCTTTTGCCGCAACTGTATTTACGACTATTCGAACTGTATATTGTGCCTGTAAAAAAATTGAACAAAGCGAAATTGAAAAAATGAAAAACAATCTTTTCATATGTAATTGTTTTTTAATTGCCATAAAATTTTATCAGTAATTCATGTGATTTACTTAGAAAATTTTAGGCTTGTTTCATAAGGTGAAAATAAATTTATTTTACAATCAGTATCAGCATAAAATTTTATAACCGGTTTCTCTTTCTATCATCAGGCAAAACCCAAATATTGATAACAATAATAAAATGTTTATAATAAAGTTTGTTATATATTGTTTTATTATTTCGGCTCCGTATTAATAAGCATTTTATTATAATATAATTTTTACAGGTTTATGGAATTTGATGTTATTGTAAGTATGGTTTTGTTAGGTGCTTTAGCTGGGGGTATATTTTTTTATGACCGCATGTACACAAGGCTAAGCACACAAAATAGAGAACTGGCTTATAAAAATAACCAGATAGATATGGAAACAAAAGCTTTTAGAACTCAAATGAACCCGCATTTTATATATAACTCATTTAGCGCTGCACAATATTTAATAATGATAAATGAAAATGAAAAGGCATTTAATTATTTATCAGATTTTTCTTTACTTATGCGCCAGATGTTTGAGAATGCAAAAAAATCTCATGTGAAGCTGAATGAAGAAATAGAATTTATAGAACGTTATATTGAACTGGAAAAAATTCGTTTTAATAACAGTTTTACTTATAAATTAGAATTAAATGGTATTAAGGATGTGAAAAACTATAAGATCCCTACTATGATGGTTCAACCTGTTGTTGAAAATGCAATCAGGCATGGGCTCGCACCAAAAAAACAAAACGGGGAATTAGAAATAAGTTTTACACTTAGTGATGAATATATAATTTGCAAAGTTGAAGACAATGGACTGGGCTTAAAAAAGGATGCGCTGAATGTTGTGAAAAATGAAAATTCGGCCACGTTTATTATTAAAGAAAGATTAGAAGTTATTAATACTTTTCACAATAAAAAAGGGAAATTAACGATTATTAATAAAACTGATACCACTGAAAATACCGGTGTTATTGTAGAACTATGTTTACCTTTCAGAGAAAATACATAATATAATTTTTGTTACCTTTATTTTACCAATGTCTTATTTATGAAAACAATCAAAGCGGCTATTCTTGATGATGAGAATTCTAACATTGAAATTTTAAAGAAGATTTTGCAGGATGCCAACAACGTAGAAGTTGTTTGGACTGCCAATAATATTCAGGATGGGCGGAAGAATATTGATGAGCAAAACGTGGACGTTATTTTCATGGATATTAAAATGCCGCCGCATACTTCTTTTGAATTGCTTGAAGAAATAAGCGAGCCTAAGTTTGAAGTAATATTTGTAACTGCTTACCAGGAATATGCAGTGCAGGCACTTAAAATGGCTGCAATGGATTATATTTTAAAGCCGTTTAAAGCCAGTGATATTCTTACTGCTTTGGAAAAAGTGAGGAACAAGCAAAATAAGTTTGGAGAGATTGCAGGTTTGATGAAGAATTATTTTAATACAATGCCTGATAATTTTTCAAAAATTGTGGTGCATGTTGCAGATGGTTATGATATTGTTGATATAAATGATATAATGTATATCGAAGCATTAGACAGCTATTCTAAATTGAAATTAAAAGGCAATCAATCTTATGTTGCTTCAAAATCTCTAAAAGATTTTGAAGAGTTATTAACGGAAAAAGGTTTCTATCGCATACATAAATCTTATCTTATAAATATTCGCCACATGATTAAAATAGTAAAAGGCATTTCTGCATCTGTAATCATGACGAACGGAACATCAATACCAATTTCAGCAAGAAAGAAAGATGTATTTTTCGAAGAACTGAAAGGTGTTATTTCTTTCTAAATTAAAATTGTGTTTTAGGTTTTTGCTAGTCTCCCATAGCAAAAAAAATAGTTCTGTTGAACTATTTTTTTTATTTGAATGATTTCGGAGTTGATTGTTTATTTTACATATACTTCAATAGTTCCATTAGTTGGTCTTCTCGGTGCTAAAAAACTATCTGTTTTTTTATAATAAACCTGTAAGCTATCTCTTACTCTGAAAGGATAAAAGTTATTGAGTGAAGGAATGTATTCGAACAGTACAACATCATATTTCTTATTTTTTATTTCATTACAAAAACTATCGCACTGCTTATTAAACATGCACACACCTAAGTGATACCACAACGGATAATTTTCACCTGTATTTAATTTATATCCTAACTCATAATCAAGCGAAGTAAGCTCAGTCATATTAAGAACGTTTGCATTTTTATTTTTAAACTCGGGCATTTGCATAACTCTTTCTATACCTGCAATTGTAGAAGGTGGCAAATAAATCTTGCGAAAAGATTTTAATGAATCTATTGTTCTCCATGTGCTTTCATCCTCATAATGATTTGTATCAAGATTAAGCATGTATGTATGTTCATTAATTATATTTTCTGCATTAGGATTATTAACAGCAACAGATTGTTGCGGAAATAAACGGTTAGTTATCCTGCTAAAATATTGCCAGTAAGAACCCGACCACCAGAATAAAATAAGTATTAATAATGCAATTTGATTTCGCCAGCGATTAAAATCAATTAAAGTAATTTCTGAAAAGCCTTTAAATATATAAGCAATAGCAAAGGCATGAAAAAATATATTGTTGTCCGGTGGTGTGTAACTGGTAACCTTAAAAATAGCAGCTTCTGTAAGTATGCCCAACGTGAGTAATAAAAAAAGTATTTCATTTTTATTTTTAAAAAAGCCAGGCAGTTTATAAATCTTATAAATAACAATAAAGCCAATTAATAAAAAATAAAATTTTATCCATTGTGAACCACCAAAAATTTCATCTAATAAATCCGGGATTGATACTCTTGCCGTATGCGGTGGCTGTCCATGATTGAACCAATAACCAAAACTATATCTTGTAAAAGGAAGAATAATTAAAAAACCTATTGCAGCATACATCAATATAAATAATAAAAGGTCGCTCCATTTTTTTATATAAAAAGAATTGCATGCAACCAGAACAATTGCTATTGCAAGAGCGAGAAAGCCGCCATCTTGTTTTGTAAAAAAAGATATGAAGAGAAAAAAGCACGAAAGAAAAAGAAATATATAACGCGTGTTGTTTGTTCTTTCAAAAAATCCAAATAAAAAATTCAGTGCTACTATTTCGTAAATAATGTCAGTATTATTATACCATGGCCAAAAATTAATTAAGATATAAGAAATGCAAAAAATTAATATAATACCAATGCGCAATGCGTCTGCAATTTTAATTTTTTGCAAAATTCCGCGAAACGAAAAGCAGGCGACAAGATTTAGAAATACTTGTGCTTTTATCAGGCTTAAAAAATATGGACCAAATATTTTAAAGAAAATTGCAGGTACAATCCAAAATGCAAAACCCATTGGTAAACCAAAATCCCGATAAGGTATTTCACCTTTATATAATCTATATGCTCCTTCCCACGACAAGAAAATATTTACACGATACGGAAAGCTTAGGAATAAAGGAATGAAACAAAAAATAATAATTATTAAAATATCTGCCTTTGCAAGCCAAAATTTTTTAAGCGAATCAGTTTTTATTACCACCGGAAAAGATTTTTCTTTTATTATTACAGCGTCGTTTAACCTTAAAAACGCTACGGATATTGAATAAATCCAAATGTTTACTAAACGCGTTTGTTCACATCTTTATTCATTGCTAATTTAGTGTTGTAAAATCTAATAAATTAAATTATTTGCAATGAATTTTATAAACAAATCTGTTGAAGAACTAAAAAATTTTGCCAGCGAATATAAATCTGCTTATGCAACTGCTGACCCTTTTCCCAGTATTTATTTTGATGATTTCTTTAAGTCAGATGTTTTAAAAGATGTGTTGAATGAATTTCCTGACATGTCTAAAAACCCTGACTTAAAGTTTAATGATGTAAACCAGGTTAAGCTTGCGTCAAAAGGTGAATACCGGTTTGGTGAGAAAACAAAAGAGTTTATGCATTATTTAAACTCACAGCCATTTCTTGAATTTCTAACTGAGCTTACCAGCATAGATAATCTTATTCCAGACCCATATTATGATGGCGGTGGTATGCACCAGATTCAGCCGGGTGGCATGTTAAAAATTCATGCTGATTTTAACAAGCATCCAAGAACAAAACTTGACAGACGTTTAAATGTATTGATTTATTTGAATGAAGATTGGAAAGAAGAATATGGCGGGCAATTTGAATTGTGGGATATTGATATGAAGGCATGCCGTAAATCAATTTTACCCATCTTTAACCGGATGGCAATGTTTTCAACAACCAGCACTTCTTATCATGGAAATCCAAACGTTGTAAGATGCCCTGAAGGAAGATCAAGAAAATCACTCGCTTTATATTATTATACAAACGGAAGACCTGTAGAAGAAATGTCTGTAAGTGAGGCAGACCATAATACGCTTTTCAAGTACAGAAAAGAAGACAAAAAATCAAAGATATTGAACACTGTAAAAGAAACTGTAAGGCTTATTACACCACCTATTCTTTTGCATGGCTTTAATAAAGCAAAGAATTAATACCAACTGCTCTTCTAAAATATGGAAGCACAAACACTGCAAAAAAGAACTAGATCAGTTATTAAAAGTGCTGATATAATAATTATAGGTTTACAGGCATGGTACACTGATATTGGTTGTAACTGTAAAAGTATTGCGCGGGAGTTTGCAAAAAACAACAGGGTTTTGTATATTAACCCTCCACTCGATAGGAAAACAATTTTGCATCAACGAAATGATAAGAATATACAAAAGCATTTAAGTATTATTGAGAATAAAAAAGAAGCGCTTACTGAAGTTGAACCTAATATCTGGAATTATTATCCTAATAAAATTTTAGAATCAATTAATTGGATACCTGCAACGGGAATTTTTTCAATCATCAATAAAATAAATAATAAAAGATTGGCTGCAGATATTAGATATGCCACCAAAAAATTAGGTTTTAAAGACTTTATTATTTTTAATGACAATGATATTTTCAGATCTTTTTATTTAAAAGAATTTTTGAACCCTAAACTCTATATTTATTACAGCCGCGATAATTTATTAGGCGTAAATTATTGGAGAAAACATGGCGCAAAGTTAGAACCACAACATATTGCAAAGGCTGATATTGCCATTGCCAATTCAAACTATTTAACCCGTTATTTACTTAAGTACAATATAAATTCACATTATTCCGGGCAAGGCTGTAACATAAAGTTGTTTGATGGTAAGAAAGATTTTACAATGCCGGAGGAAATGAAAAATATTTCAGGTCCTGTTATTGGTTATGTAGGTGCATTAACATCTTTGCGTATAGATGTAAATGTTATTAAAGCAATAGCAAAATCGCACCCTGATTATAGCATTGTGCTTGTGGGACCTTATGATATGCTGAAGGAAAAAAGTGACATTGATTGTCTTCCCAATGTATATTTTTTAGGTAAGAAGCCAATTGAAACTTTGCCATCGTACATACAATATTTTGATGTATGCATTAATCCGCAGGCAATAAACCCAATAACTATTGGCAACTATCCATTAAAGATTGATGAGTACCTGGCAATGGGCAAACCGGTTGTTGCAACCAAAACTGATGCAATGAAAATTTTTGGTGACTATGTTTATCTTGCAGCAAAGCCTGAAGATTATTCTTCTTTAATTGATGAGGCTTTAGCTAATAATAGTAATCAATTAAAAAAAGAAAGAATGACTTTGTCAGGCCTGCATACCTGGGAAAACTCAGTAGAAAGAATTTATTCAGCTATAAATAAAACTTTATCAAATTGAGTATTGAAGAAAAAATACAATCCAATCCACGCTTTAAAAATTTTGTTATACATCTTTTAATGTCTGAAGGTTCAGCAAGACCAAGATGGTGGGTAAGAAATTTTTTAAATCCATTTTTTCATAAAAAAGGAAAAAGAGCTATAATAAGAAGAAGATCAAGAATTGATGTAATTCCATTTAGAAAATTTATAGTGGGTGAGAAAAGTATAGTTGAAGATTTTACCTGCATTAACAATGGAATGGGCGATATAATTATCGGAAAGAATTGTATGGTTGGAATTGGAAGTGTACTAACAGGACCAGTTACACTTGGTAACAATGTTATTTTAGCACAGCATGTTGGTATATCAGGCTTGAATCATGGTTATACAGATATACATATGCCTATCCGTGATCAAAAATGTACTGTTGCAGAAGTTATAATTGAAGATGATAGCTGGATTGGAACCAATGCAGTAATTACATCTGGTGTTACAATAGGAAAACATTCAATCGTTGCTGGCGGAAGTGTAGTAACTAAAAATGTACCGCCTTACACAATTGTTGCCGGCAATCCTGCAAAAATTATCAAACAATATAATCCTCAAACAGAAGAGTGGGAGAGAACCGACGGTCTAAAAAATGAATTTATAAATATTGCTTACAAAAATGACCTTGGTGCAACCAAACCTTAATTAGATCTTATAATAAAATAGAAATGATTATTTCAGGCGAAATAAACAAAAATAAAATTCACACACCTTTGCCATACATAATGCTGATGCGTCCGCATCATTGGATAAAAAATCTTTTTTTATTTCTTCCATTATTTTTTGCCGGTGATATTTTTAATGTTCATGATTTGCTAAATACTGGTATAGGTTTTCTTGCATTTAGTTTTGTTGCAAGCAGCATTTATATTATTAATGATTATAAAGATATTGAAGCCGATAAAAAACATCCTGAAAAGTGTAACAGGCCATTAGCATCAGGAGCAGTATCAAAACAAGCAGCTATAATATTGTTTGTTGGTTGTTTATTGGCGGGAGTTTTTTTATCAGCTTTATTAATGCCTAAATTTATTTTTATTCTTGCGCTGTATTTTATTATCAATCTTGCTTATTCCTTTGGCTTAAAAAATATTTCAATTCTTGATATTATTCTTTTATCAGCAGGATTTGTTTTGCGCGTGAAAGCCGGTGGTGTAATAGCTTCTGTTGCCATAACGCAATGGCTGAATATTATGTTTTTTCTTCTTGCATTTTTTATGGCGACTGCAAAAAGGCGCGATGATATTTTACTTAAACTGCAGTCAGGGCACGATATGCGTAAATCAATCAAAGGTTATAACCTTGAATTTATGAACGTAGTGCTATCTCTTTTAACAGCTATTATTATAGTATCATATTTAATTTATACAATTTCACCGGAAGTAATGGAACGCTGGAAAACATATCGTTTATATTACACTGCGATTTTTGTAATTGCGGGTTTACTTCGTTACTTACAAATTACTTTTGTTGAAAACAATACAGGCTCACCCACAAAACTTTTATATAAAGACAGGTTTATACAAATAACACTCATACTTTGGATTTTAAGTTTCTATGTTATTATTTATATGCCCGATATTTCAATTTTTAAATAGGTAATGCAGATGAAGAAAAAAATTGCTAATTGGGGAAACTACCCTGTAATGGAAACCAACGAAGTTGAATTCAGATCAATAAATGAATTGAAACAATTTGTTAGCTCCAGTACATCTGCAATTGCAAGAGGTAATGGAAGATGTTATGGTGATGCTTCTTTAAGCGATGTAACTATTTCAACATTAAAGTTTGATAAGATTTTATTTTTTGATAAAGCAAACGGCATTTTCGAATGCCAGTCTGGCGTTACATTAGATCAAATATTAGATGTTATTGTTCCTGAAGGCTGGTTTTTACCTGTAACACCAGGAACCAAGTTTGTTACAATTGGAGGTGTTGTTGCATCTGATGTCCACGGAAAAAATCATCATGTTGATGGTGCGTTTTCAAGACATGTTATTGAGCTTTCATTAATGCTTTCAAACGGTGAAATAGTTATCTGCAATAAGAATAAACGTGCAGATTTATTTGAAGCGACCTGCGGCGGAATGGGTTTAACGGGTATTATTGTTTCCGTAGAATTTCAACTTAAAAAAATTGAAACATCATACATTAATGAAAAGAAAATTAAAGTTGATGATTTGGAAGAATTACTTGAGTTGTTTGAAGCAAATAAACATTATACATATTCAGTTGCATGGATTGATTGCTTAAAAAAAGGAAAAGGTTTTGGAAGAAGTGTTTTAATGTTAGGTGAGCATGCCAAACTTAACGAACTGAATGATGCACAAAAAGCGAAAGGCGCTTTAGCATTGCCAAAAAAGAAGTCAATAAATTTTCCAATAAATCTTCCATCTTTTGTATTGAATAATTTTACAGTTAAGCTGTTTAATTTTTTATTCTATCATAAAAATTTTAAGAAGGAAAAACACAGTATCATTCCTTATGAACCATTTTTTTATCCGCTTGATGCAATCCTGCATTGGAATCGCGGCTATGGTAAAAAAGGATTTGTGCAATATCAGTTTGTAATTCCTTTTGAAAATAAAGAAGGGTTAATAACGATTTTAAAAAAAATTAGTGATAAAGGTTGGGGTTCTTTTCTTGCAGTATTAAAAACTTTTGGAGAGCAAACAGATTTAATTTCATTTCCGATAGCCGGTTATACATTGGCTTTAGATTTTCCGGTTCGTAATGGTTTATTTAATTTTTTAGATGAGTTAGATGAAATTGTTTTACAATATGGTGGCAGAATTTATTTGTCAAAAGATGCAAGAATGAAAGCCAATACATTTTGGAAAGGATATTCAAACTCAAAAAAATTTACTTCCGTTATAGAAAAATATAATCCGCAAACAAAATTTCAATCTGTTCAGTCTTCAAGGCTTTCAATTACGGCGCAGTAAAATATTTTATAAATGTCAGCAGTTTTATTACTTGGCGCCAGTTCAGATATGGCTACTGCAATAGCCAGAAAATTTGCGCAGGATAAGTATGATATAATTCTTGCGGGCAGAAATGTGCAGCAGCTTTCAGAATTTAAAACAGATCTTGAAATACGTTATAAAATAAGAGCTGAAGTTGTAAAATTTGATGCGCTTGATTTTGCAAGCCATGAAAGTTTTTATAAAAATCTTCCTTTTCATCCTGGTATAACAATTTGCATATTTGGGTATTTAGGCGATCAGCAAAAAGCTGCTGCTGACTGGAGTGAAACTGAAAATATAATTCAATCAAACTTTACCGGTGCAGTTTCAATTTTAAATATTATAAGTGAAGATTATAAATTAAAAAGGAGTGGAGTTATCGCAGGCATCAGTTCTGTTGCAGGCGAAAGAGGAAGGCAAAGCAATTATATTTATGGAAGCGCCAAGGCTGGATTTACGGCTTACTTATCAGGCTTAAGAAATAGTTTGCATAAATATGGTGTACATGTAATAACAATATTGCCAGGGTTTGTTTATACAAAAATGACTGCTGATTTAAAGTTGCCGCCTATGTTGACTGCAACGCCGGAACAAATTGCTTCGGCAGTAAAAAAAGCTGTTCAAAAAAAACAGAATGTAATTTATGTAAAATGGATGTGGCGCTGGATTATGTTTACGATAAAATCAATTCCAGAGAGCTTTTTTAAAAAATTGAAGTTATAAAGGCAATGGAAAATAACTTAGAGAGGTCAATTGCTTTCTTTGATTTTGATGGAACAATAACATCGAAAGACACACTCGCAGAAATAATAAAATTTGCAAAAGGGAAAGCTAATTATTATAAAGGCTTATTGTTTCTTATGCCCGTTTTAGTTTCGTATAAAACCAAACTGCTTTCAAATCATCGCGCAAAAGAAATTTTGCTGCAATATTTTTTTCATGGAACAGATGTTAACGCGTTTAATGAAATATGCAATTACTTTACTAAAGAAAAATTGCCTTCTTTAATAAGAAAACAGGCATTAAAAGAAATACATCAACATCAGCGAAACAACACAAAAATTGTTGTTGTTTCTGCTTCTCCTGTTAATTGGGTTTCTCCGTGGTGTAAGCAATTAAATATTGATTGTATAGCTACACATCTTGAAATAAGAAATGAAAAAATAACTGGTAAAATTTTGGGGCATAATTGCAGCGGCGAAGAAAAAGTAAATTGTATTAAAGCGAAATACAATTTAACTGAATTCTCAAAAATTTATGCATATGGAGACACGGCAGGAGATTTACCTATGCTTGCTTTATCAACGCACAAATTTTATAAGCCATTTAAGGAAAAGATTAAAAAAGCAAAGGAGGTTTACTAAACTCCTTTGCTTTTATTTTTTATAATGCGTGGCTGTAATAATAATAAATCTTTCTGCTATTATTCTCCTTTAATAAATTTCAAATTAGTTTTTTCAGTTGACGACATTATTTGTAAAGTATATAAACCCGGGCTTAAAGCTTTTATATTAAAAGATTGCTGCATCTGGGAGATGTTTTTCTCAGTGCTCTTTGTCTGTAATAAACGGCCTTGCACATCGTAAATGTTTAGCGTAATCTTACCTGAAATTTTTTCATTTAAGTTTACATTAATTACATCCTTTGCCGGATTTGGATAAGTGTAAACTGAATTAAGAGATTTAAATTGTTCAGTGGTTGCATGGCTGGGCACATAACCCTTTTTGTTAAGAACTCCTGTATCACATTCACTCTTCCAATAAATACCTGTTGCAACATAATGCGTAGCGCTACCCTTACCGGACAGCAGAATATTATTACAAATAGCATTATCAATTTTGTATGTGAGATAAGTATTATACACTCTTACGCCATAATCCGTATTTGAACCTAAGCTATTACTTTTTACTTTAAAAGTTAGCATTACAGGATTGTGTTGTCCCGGTGAAGGATTTGTGGTGTTTCTTGTATCAATCATTATGCTTGCCATACCGTTAGCAGTTTTTCCGTTTAACATTCCTGAGTGATCGACTGTATTATTTACTATACGAACAAGCCCGGCGCCGAGCGAATAAATGCCTGTTGAATATGTATGATCAATATTGTTATCATGCACATAAGCATGTGTGTAGCCTCCTAAAATAATTCCGTTTCCCTGGTAAATATTCCATTCATAACCAATATTTGTAATTGCGTTATTATTTATTTCGCTTTCGCCGCTATCCGCATCACTTAATTGTATTGCACCACGGCCAGTGCTGTCGAATATATTATTGTAAATATGAAAATTGCCTAAACGCATTGGCTTTGGATAAGCGGATTTTCCGTTACATGTTATAACTCTGGTACCATTTGGATCTGTAGAGCCTAAATACATACCTTCCTGCTGGCAATTGTGAATGTAATTATCATGTAATTTAAAATCATGCAGCACCCAATTGGGGAATGACAAGC
This sequence comes from Parafilimonas sp., assembly GCA_025927795.1. GTDB lineage: Bacteria > Bacteroidota > Bacteroidia > Chitinophagales > Chitinophagaceae > Parafilimonas. The sequence goes on from JAICKT010000008.1 coordinate 18,388, forward strand.
TATCAGCACAATCAGCCTCGTGCTTTATCCACATGCCGCTACCTTTATTATAAATATCTAAATGATCAATTTCAAAATATGCAGACCTTCCATATACATCAACTCCAACACCACGGTTATCCGGAGTAGTAATTTTAAAGCCATACTTATTATTTGAGCCTGTACCAGTTACTTTTATGTGTTGAGAACTAAAAAATGTAAAGCCACCCGGAATTGCATCGCCATTATAGTTTGTAAGTTTAACTTGCCCGCCTTCATTTATAATTACAAGAGGGCAAGAGCTCGTGCCCTTTGTAAAATATTCCAATGTTACATAACTGTACGGATTTTGACTCGCTGTTAATACAATAGTATCTCCTGCACTATACGAAAAGGATTTTCCATTTAAATAAATACCATTGTCGCCACCTTTTTTTGGATAAATTCTTTTCCCATGACACGATGCTTTAGCTTGCTGAACATCGGGAACAGATATCAACGAATTTGTCGGATTTCCTGTTTCAAAAGAAGTTGGTTCATTTACAGTAACTGATTGTTGAAAACTTTGTGTGCTAATGAAGCCACACAGCAGAATGGGTAAAATTGCTTTTTTCATAACGGAAGTTTTACGATTTTTAATTAGGATATTTAATTTAATTGACTACTAAACAGAATGAAATAAATAATAAAAAACCTGAAGAAGATTTTTTAAAATTTAATTCATGAAAAAAAATGCGCTGAAAAGTCGTCAATTTTAAAACTGCCGAAAAATATCAGAAACCATGCCAGTAAGAAAAAACAGCAAAGAAAATTCGGGTTTTTTTTTAAGACGTTTTAGACGCGATGCGATTTACTTTATCAATATCGGTAATATTAAAAACAGCTATCGCCTGCAAAGCTTTATCGTTTCTAAAACCATCTTCGGGAAAGTGCTCGTAAATTATGCGCAGGTTTGGATGAGATTGAATAAAATTTGTTGCACCTTGTATTGCTTCCACTTCCATCCCTTCTACATCTAACTTTAATATAATTCTGTCATTCACGCTAATATTAAAATTTTTTGATAGAGCATCAAAAGTTTCTATATCTACATTTGGTTCCCTTGTTTCATTTCTATCAATATGGCTTGAACTTTTTACATCATCGGGTATCATAAAGAAAACTTTTTCTTTTACATTACCAACGCCATAATTAAAAGCCTGTATTTTATCATTTAAATTATTAAGCGATATATTTTTCTGCAGCGCTGAAAAATTTACCGGCTCAATTGCTATGCATCTCTTTCCCAATTTTGCAAGCCAGATACAATATTCTCCAATGCAGGCGCCTGCATCTATAAATACATCAAACGAATCAATATGTTTTAAAAGATAATTTTTAATTGATTTTTCGTAAGCATAGTTTATAAACTGAAAATCAGTAGAATTTTTCCGGATTGAAAACTTACCCATTCCTGATTTTGTTTCGTATTCATCTTGCGGAAGTTTGTTGTTTAATACATAACCAAGAGATGCTTTAAGCGATTTAAAGTCATTATGTTTTATGTACTCCCAAAAATAATCGAGATAAATAAAATACTTACTGAGATTTTTCCAACTCGGATGATATACTTCTTCGCTCATAAAATTGTTTTGTGATTAGCTAAAGCAATGAAAGTTTAAGTGTGTTTGATATGGATTTTATGCGGGTGAAATTAATCAAAAATTTTATTTCTGTAACACATCACAATTCTTAGTATAACTCACACCACTTTCAACTTTTACGTTTCCATTATTGTTGCAAATAATATTATCTGTTTGATAGGTATTAAAACTTTTATTAACACGAACATTACAATCTGTATTTACACCCAAAGAATTGTTTTCAATAATAAATTTTGTACGTAACGGGTTTGGTTGCCCGGGCGATGGAACATTCGTAGGCCTGGTATCAATCATTATACTACTCATCCCATCAACTTTTTTACCGCCTAAATAACCACTGCTGTCAACATCATTATTATATATTTTTATTAAGCCTGCGCCAAGAGAAAAAATTCCTGCAGTATAAGTAGTTCTAATATAATTATCATGAATATCGGCATGCGAATATCCGCCCAACACAATACCATTTCCCTGGAACGTATTATATTCAAACCCGCAATTTGTAACAGTATTATTATTTATTTCATTATAACCACTGTCAGCATCGCATAACTGTATTCCGCCACGCCATGTGCTGTCAATAATGTTATTATAAATATGCATATTGCCTAAACGCATAGGCTTGGGTGAAATTGTTTTTCCATCGCAGGTTATTGTGCGCTGTCCGTTAGGATCGGTAGAACCTAAGTACATTCCTTCCTGTTGCATGTTATGAATATAATTATCGTGGATGCTTATATCATGCAATACCCAATTTGGAAACTGCAAACTATCAGCACAATCTGCTTCATGTTTAACCCACACACCATAATGTTTATTGTAAATTTCAAGATGGTCAATTTCTATATTTGATGAACGGCCTTGTACACTAATACCAACACCCATTCCATCCTGCGAAATTTTAAATCCATATTTATCTATGCTGCCTGTGCCTGTAATTTTAAGATGCTTACATCCTGTGAAACTAAAACCTGTTGTTAACTGAACTATTCCGCCTTCATTTATAATTGTCACAGGACAACTATCGGTGCCTTTTGTAGAAAAATCAAGGGCAAAATAACTGAATGGATTTTGCGAAGCTCTTAGAACAATAGTATCACCTGAATTATAAGAAAATGAATTACCGTTGATGTAAACACCTCCATCAGCACTTTTTGTTACATAAATTTTTTTGCCTTTGCAATGTTCAGTTGCCCGTTGTGCCGTTTTAATAGTATCAATATTTCTTGAATACTGTATCATCCATTGATATATATTCATTCCAAAATTGCCAAAAGTTGAGTTTTTGTTATAGGCAGTATCTGCAACTGTATGCACTCCATTTTGAATTTCTATAAGCTTATATTTTATGGGCGGATTGTTGTTGTTTACAAGTGTATCATATCGTCGTGCATTGGCAATCATGGCATCTGCAGTGCCGCATATATTTAAAACAGGCATTGAATATTTTTTCACTCCCGTTTTAAATTGTTCATCATTTGAAAAATCTAATGCAACCGGGCTTACAGCCACAACAGCAGCTATTTTATTTGCAAAAGAGGAATCTGTAACACATGTATAAGCGCCAAATCCGCCGGCAGAAATTCCGGTTACATAAATTCTTGTAGTATCAATTCTATATTTTTTTATAAGATAAGGCAACATATATTTCAACTCTTTTTCCTGGTAACTCCACTCTTTGGCTTGCGGAGAAAAAACAATAAACTGGTAAATTTTTCCATCCGCTATTGCTTCAGGCTTTAAACCCTTTGCAATAGCTTTAGGTAAACCATCACCCAACATCGATTTAATATTTGTACCCGCCTGACCAATGCCATGTAAATAAATTATGAGCGGATAATGCTTTGCGCTTCGTTCATAATTTTCAGGCAGATATAATAATGCATTTGTTTCTGCTGTGGCATTTATTGGAGCTGTAATAATATTTTGATTACCTATTAAGGTCTGCTGAAAACAACTGTATGCGCATGCCGTAAGACATACAATAACCAACAGAATTGATTTTTTTATAAAGGCAGTTGTATATAATTTATAACCGGGAAAAAGTATCAAAGTTGCTTTTTTAGAAAATAAAAATCAATAGCAAAAAATTCAAGAGAATAATTTTTTGCCAAGATATATAAAAGAATATTGTTCTGCGATTTTCAAAATAAAATTTAATAACTTACAAAGGATAATCATTACTATACTGTTATATCAGCTAACTTTTTGTATGTTTGAAACGTTACATTCAATAATACGTATTTATAAATAAATTTTTCCAACCTTTTGCGAAAATATTTTTCATCATACTGGATTCGTTCTGCTTTTTTTTCTATTCTTCAGCGGTTTTCTCTTCTGATATTTGGGTTAACCAACTTTATGGTTCTTATAAGAGAGCTAACAAAAGCTGAGATGGGAACATGGGCTTTGTTTCTTACCATAACCACATTATTTGAAGCAACTAAAAGCGGGCTTTTAAAGAATGCGCATATTATGTATGTAAGCTCAAGCGATGATGAACATGAAAAATCTGTGATAGCTTCCTCTTCATTTATTATTAATGTTTGTATCAGTATTTTTTTTATAATTCTTATCCTGCTTTTTTCAAATTGGTTAAGCGTAAAGCTGCATGCCGGTGTTGATTTGGCTGTAATGCTAAAGTGGTTTATACCGGGTTTAATTTGTATGATTTTCTTTTCACATTTTGAAGCCATACAACAATCTTTTCTTGATTTTAAAGGCGTATTTGCTGGTTATATGGTTAGACAAGTTGTTTTTTTTATTATTATAATTATCCACCTTTTTATACATAAGCCTTTTACATTAAAAGACCTGGCCATTTATCAATCAATAAGCGTTGTTTTAGGCACTGTTGTATTATATATCTATACCAAAAAATATATGGTGCATCGCTTTAATGCTAAAAGGCAATGGGTTAATAAAATTTTCAATTATGGTAAATACGTTTTTGGTTCAGGGCTTATCATAAACATTTTTGCCAATTTTGATCAATTAATGACTGCTACATTCATGTCAAGTTTTTATGTATCCTATTACAATGTAGCCTTACGTATAAACGGATTTATAGATATACCATCGTATGCTGCAGCACAAATACTTTTTCCTAAAACTGCCAGAGCATCTGTTGAAGAAGGAACAGAAAAAGTAAAATATCTTTACGAGCGAATTGTAGGAATATTACTTTCATTTACAACACCCATTGCGCTGTTTGTTATAATATTTCCAAAGTTTGTTATTACAATTATTGCAGGTGCACAGTACCTGGCTGCAGTACCAATTTTACAACTATATATGATTCTTGGGTTATTGCGACCTATGCAAAACCAGGCAGCCAATACATTAAATTCAATTGGTAAACCGCAATTGTGTTTTAAGCTTGACGCATTAGGATTGCTCATGAACATTGGTCTTAATTATATATGCTTAACTATTTTCGGGTTTTACGGAGCAGCTATCGGTACTTTTATTACATGTTCAATAACTACTCTTATTTGGTATTTTATTATGAAAAAAGAAATAAACCTGCAACTGCCAAATGTTGGCAATCATATGATACATTCTTACAAAACTGTATATGCCGAAGCTGTAAATATATTAACCGGAAAAAGTGCATAACTAATTTTATTACTATGCAAATAGCCCATCTTATTCTTGCACACAAAAATCCATCACAATTAGAAAGATTAATTATTGCTTTGCAACATCCTTCTTTTTTTTTCTATGTTCATGTAGATAAAAAAGTAAGCCTGCAGCAATTTAAATATTTAAGTAAATACAATAATCTTTTCTTTATAAAAAAAAGAACTAAAATTTTTTGGGCCGGCTACGGAACCATACAGGCAACAATAAATGGTATTAAAGAAATTCTTCCTTATAGATACGATTATATCAATGTTATTTCCGCACAGGATTTTCCTTTAAAAACTGCTGATGAGATATACAAATTTTTTTTAGTGAATAATGGAAAAGAATTTATAACCTGTAAATCTGTTGAGCACGAATGGAAAGAGGCTGAAGTAAGAATAAAAAAATATCATTTAATAAATTGGAGAATACCCGGCAAATACCAGTTAGAAAAATTAATTAATAAGATTTTGCCGGAAAGAAAATTTCCGCTGAATTATATAATGGTTGGCAGGTCTAACTGGTTTGCTGTAACTTATGAAGCTGCTAAATATATAATTGATTTCTTAGATCAGCATCCTGAGATTGTACGCTTTTTTAAATTCAGTTGGGGCGCCGATGAGTTGATTTTTTCAGTTATACTGTATAACTCAAATTTTAAAGATAAAATTGAAGACAACTTTATTTACGTTGACTGGTCTGAAAAAAAAGCGCATCCAAAAATATTAAGAACAGAAGATTATAATGCGCTTGTAAATTCTGATAAATTATTTGCAAGAAAATTTGATGCTGATGCAGATGCTGTTATACTTGAAATGCTGGAAAACTTTTTAAAAAAGCGATGAATAATCAATATATTTTTTTTCTCTAAAGGAAATAATCAAGAATAATATATTAAAGGAGAAAACCGAACTGGTAAAAACCACCTATATGTTTGTTTATATTCCTAAACACATTTCTTATCCGCCCAATTCCTTCGGGTGTAGTTTTTTGAAAAAATGAAAGTGCTTTTTTATTAATAACGTAAGTATAATAAGGAGATTTTTTAATTTCAACAGGGTTAAACAATTCTTTAAATCTTACAAGATTGTGCGTGCCTCCGTAACTAATATTGTAAAATTCTTTTTGTTCATTATAGAAACAATCCTGCATTATAAAAAGATGGAGTTTAGCAGGAGGCGATTCATTATCCTTATATCCCTTAACTAACATGGCGCTTGTAAAATGATAAAAACAAAGCGCATCTTTTATAATAAAAACAGCATTCACTAACTCGTTATTTAGGTAGGCACCATATAAATCGCATAAACTATGTTTTTTACCATTCTTATAAATTTGAAGCATTGCCTTAAAAGAAATATACTTATGCCCTTTTATTTTCGTAACCTGGTTAAAAAGTTCTTTAACGTCTTTTAATTGAGGGGCATCTTCTAATTTAACAAATTTAAACGGCACTCTGCCAGCAAGTACAATTTTTCGCCTGCATTGTCTTTTAAAACTTGCGAGTAATTGCTCTTCGGGTTGATTATAGATATTCCAGTCTGATTTTTCTTTTTGATGATAAGGGAAAAATAAATCATTATTAAATCCTGCATCATTCTTTAAAAGGTTTTCAAATTCAGTATTAGACGGTCTTATTTGCAAATGCATATAAAATCTTTTTCGTGAAAATTTTTTAAGATCTTCCAGCATGGTTTGCAAATCAAAGTTTTTTTGAAGAACAATTGGTCCGTCATCAATTACACCAACTTTAAAAGGAAAAATCCCTATTTCAATTATCGCAGCAAATGCAAATTCTTTTCCTTTTTCAACATATTTTATGAATGTGCTTTTGTAAAATAAAGATGAGTATTCTCCTGTTAAATAGTAGGGATATTGAAATAAAGTAGCGTTTGTTTGTTTCAATTTTTCATTCCAGCTATCTAATTCCGCTTTTTTTATTATTTCCCAATGCATCAACAGGTTATTTTATAACAGGTGTTTTAATAAAAATGCTTAGCTTATTGTTAGGTGTAATACATTTTTTAATTGATATAATAACTGAGAATTCAGCAATTATACTTAATAATTACGATACCACCTATATGATATAAATTATTTAGTACACGAGGGAATGAGGAATTTACTTCGGATTTTTTGTACTACTGAAATTTGTAAGTATGCTGCAGAAGATAAATATAATATTTTGGCTTTAAGTTTACCGTTATTAATTTAGAAGAACCTAAACTCTATCTAATTCAGTGGTAGCTTCAGAAACTTTTGACTCCACTTTTTTTTCAAATAATTCATTAAATACTGCTGACCATTTATTCCAGTTAAGATGTTGCTCAAAACGTTGGCGGCTTGTAAAAATCAATTCGCGATATCTTGACTCATCAATAAAAAGTTCTGAAATAAGTGCTGCGTATGTATTTCCATTTGCACTATAAGGTAAACAAAAACCATTTACACCATCTTTTACAACTTCCGGAACGCCGCCTGTTTCAGTTGTAATTGCCGGTACGCCATAAGCACTGGCTTCGGCAGCAGCGAACATAGAACAGTCCGCCCTGGTTGGAACAAATAAAAAATGTGCTTCGGATAAGAGAGCCGCGTATTTATCGGCGTCTTCTTTTTTGTTTCTGTTTAAAAAAGGAAATACTTCAATGCCTGTATTCTCATATTGAGCCGGTAACTCACATCCACATACAATCAGCTTAGCTTTTATACCATAAGAATATTTTAAGAACTTAATTGTTTCAATAACTATATTTCCGCCTTTTCTATCCCAATCACTGCCTGAAAATAATAATGTGAGTTCTTTGTTTTCAAGTTTTTTATAAATATTATTTTGTTCAGGTACTTCATCAATATTAGCGCCCATTGGTGTTATTAAAATTTTTTTGGTAGGCACTTTATAATCATGTACTGCAGATTCTGCTGCCCAGATAGAAGAATAAATTATTGAAGAACTTTTCTTGAGTGTTTTTCTTTCAAGAATGCTTCCTTCAATTTTTGAAATCAATGGAATTTTTCTGAACTCGTGGTAATAATGAGTAATAAGTTTAAAAGTATTATCAGTAAGATAAACAATAGGTGTTTGTGTTTTTAAAAAAGCTATAGCAGATGGCTCTGAAGGCACACAAATACAATCATATTTTTTCCCTTTTAATTTTTTTCTGAATTGCCTTGAGGCATGCCAGCTTAAAATTAAATTGCATTTTGCAAGATATTCCCTTCTGAAAATTATGCGGTTAAACTTAGCAAGAGCTCTTAAAAATTTATCTAAAATTTTTGGCGTTTTTAATGGTCCGAAAAACTCTACCTCGTGTCCATAATTTTGCAAGGCTTTGGCTATATAATATATGCTCCCGTCCCAGAATTTTTGATTCAGCGGATCACTGATTGACAAATATGCTATTTTCATTATTGGGTGTTGTTAATCTTTTCGCAAACGAAAAAAAAGCCACCGGTAAAATTGTATGGTAAAATATCTGCTATTTTACAATCAATTTTTTGCAGCAGTTTTATACGCTTAGCGAAAAATGAAAAAGGAAATACATCTTCCACAAAATTTGCTTTACCAAACTTTGTAATTTTTAAATTATTTTTTGCTGATAATTGCTGAATATCTTTTTTAGAAAAAAACTGAACATGGTCTAAATTGTCTGCGGCTGACTGCGTTGTAGTTCCACTATAGCCTAATGCCTGCTTGGTTTTTACAACTGTTTTCCACAGCCAGTTGTTTTTATTTTTAAGTTTTAAAACGGGTTTCGTAACAAGACTTTCTCTTGGTCCTTTTCCGTTGGGAACAGTAATAATTAATTTGCCTTTTTGCGAAAGCATTTTATTTAAAACCTGTAATAGCGATTCTGGTTTATCAAGATGCTCCAATA
>JAICKT010000504.1 GCA_025927795.1 Parafilimonas sp.
ATGTATAGATCGGTGTTTATCTTTATCCATGAATCATAGTAATAATATACAGCACTGATGGAGTCCACTGCTTTTTGATTATTGAACACATTAAAACCGCCGGCATTTTTTAATTGTGTTGCAGTATTATTATTTTGAACAAATACCCAGGATGATGCATAGAAAGGAACAAGGTTTTGATACAGCATGTCCTGCATAGAAAGATCATCAAGTTTTTCAACAGGTATTTTCAAGACCTCATCCATTTTTTTCAGCAACAGGTTTTGCATATGAACACTCAAAGTAATGTTTGCTGTATCCGTTTTTAAATCTGCTATAATGTTTTCTATATAATGTTTTTCTTTTTCACGGTTCACAATATTTTCACGAATATTTTCTGCAATGAAACCAAGCGTTACTGCAAGAAATATCATTAAGAATTCTAAAAAGTATTCTTTGAAATTTTTCTTTTTATGATGAAGATCAGGATGGTGATGTACTTCCATATTTTCTTTATGAGCTAAATTTACTTCTTAGTTAACACTATAATGTTGAGCAATTAATTTTTTGAGCCTCGTGGCTTCGTTTCGCAAATCAATCACTTCGTTTTTAAAGCCTTTGTGTATTCCTTTTATATCGCTTATTTCTAAGAGGGGGTTGTTTATTACATCCGGGTTTACCGATTTAAGATACAGGTTATCATGCGGATGAATGACGTTATCCGAATTTTTTTCTGTTACTTTATCCCAGTCATCACTTTTGAGAAGCGGAGCATACAAATCTCTAAGCTTTCCTTTCTGGATCAAAGAATATTCCTGCAATGCCGCAATCGTTTCTACATTTTTGTAATATTCTAAAATACTGTCAGCAATGTGATTGTTGCGTATCAATCTCCATTCGCCTGCATTGCGCAATTGAAGAATAGTTCTTTCGGTTACAAAATTTTTAATCCCCAACTGGCGAATTAAAAACCGGAAGTCAACATAAATATCGTTTGCTTTTGTTTTTAAAGTAACATTTTTCAGTAGTAGCTTCAACGAATCAGATACATTTATATCCGTCTGAATCCAGTCTGATAATGCCGGCAAATTCTTTTGATCCTGGCTCAGGTCTTCATAAAAAGATTGTATGTATTCTTTTTCATGGTTGTGCTCAACAAAACTTTCTCTTATCTGCTCGGCAAAAAAACCCAATGTTACTGCAAGAAATATCATTAAGAATTCTAAAAAATATTCTTTGAAATTTTTCTTCTTATGATGCAGATCGGGATGATGATGTATTTCCATTGTCTTTTATGATTATTTTTTTGATCACTGGTATTTACTTTTTCAAGGATATTCTTTTCGTATTTGCTGAATCAATTCAGTAGCAAGATTGAGTTGCCTCTTCAAAATAGGCATGTATTGAAAAGAGGCTTCATTGAACAAATTGCCTGTTATATTTAAGAACTCGTTCATGTTGCCGGAATTTAAAATCGGCTTTACAGGCATTGCATCAATGATACTGCTGTCTGCCCCCATGTATCTGTTCAGGAAGAATATCTTAAACCAGCTAAAAGTTTTGTACCCGATCTCATGTTGTTGCATGCGTACATTTTCAAACTTATCATGGGCTTGATTTGCAGCAATCTGATTATTCCAATATTGCAAAATAGAATCTGAAATATTTTTATTCCTGATTAATCCGATAGAGCCTGTGCTTTTTAGTTGTGAAGATGTGCGATCATTGAAGATAATATCCACACTATGTGCAGGATCAACAGTAAGCCATAAAATGGTTGTATCATTTTGAGAAATAAGCTGATTTTTTGCAACCAGTACAGCAAGGCGATGAGCATCGTCAATATCACTTTGCAATCGGCGAATGCTATAATGAAGTGCTGTCGTATCTTTTTTCAAATCTTCTGCAAGGGAATGCATATATTGGTTTTCCTTCTGCCTGTCACTAAAATGTTCCCTCAGGTTCTCCGCAAAAAAGCCCATTGTTACAGCAAGAAATATCATTAAGAATTCCAAAAAATATTCTTTGAATCCTTTCTTTTCTACGTGTGGGTGGTGATGTACTTCCATTTGTTTTTAAAATCTTGTTTTTGAAACCTATGTTATGTGAACCAACAATTATTATCAATTCTTATTTTACTAAGAAAAAAAAATCATTTTTCTTTCAATCTCACATTTTCAATGATACCTCCTTCAATAAAGATTTGCTCCTGATTAGTTTTAGGATTGAAGAATGCAGAAGTATATATTACATTTTGATTAAAATTAAAAACAATAGTGACAAAATCTGAAGTAGCTGAATTTTTAAAGTTTATCATATAAGTTTTGTCTCCTATTTTTCTCGATAAATATTTCTCATGCCCTGTAGAATCTTTGTCTGGGCCAGCAATCCATTTCCAATTGAATAGTCCATTAGCAAATTCAACATGAACGCCGCTTCCATTTTCATAGTAATAGTTCATAGAAGTTCCGTCTAATAAATGTTCTTCGCTTTTGTCCTGTGCTACTGATGAAAGTGATAGTAGAAATAATGTGTAAATCAATAATAGAGTATGTCTCATGATTTTTAAAATTTAATTTGTTTGTTGTATTTGTTTGTTTTATTTGCAAGAAATATCATTAAGAATTCCAAAAAATATTCTTTGAATACTTTCTTTTCTACGTGTGGGTGATGATGGACTTCCATAATATTTATTTCAGATGGTATTCTTCTTTCAGAGCTTCTAAAGCTTCTTCTGCTTGTTTCTTTGCCATGTTTACTGTTGTAAACAGATTTCGGTATCCGCCGGAAGACGTCAAAGCCCTGTTGCTAATTTCCATCCATATATTTTTATCATAGGTAAGCAAAGGATAGTTAGTGTTAAGAAATGAATTAAAGAGGCCCTCATCTGAATGCGAGGTTTGTGAAGCAGAGTCTCTTGCCGCTGCACCGATCGTTTGGATCGTATTGAAATGG
>JAICKT010000672.1 GCA_025927795.1 Parafilimonas sp.
AATGCAACTGCCATTCCTGCAACAGCAATTGCGGCAGAAAATAAAATGTTCGCCGCGTTGAAAATTATTCCACCAATAAAAGCACTAAAAATATTTCCTATATCAGCTTGCTTTAAATCATCTGCAAAACTTCTTCCTTCATTCCCAAAACTGCCTAATGTAAATGCAGATAAAACAGAGAATACTAAAATACCGATAACATAATCCCAGTAAAATAATTCGAACCGCCAGGTTTTTTGTGCAAGTTTTTGGGTGTTTGCCCATGAGCCCCAGCATAGCATAGTGATAATACAAAATATAACAGCTAAAGTGTAATCGTAAACGATAAACATAGCAAGTAGTTTAATGTCTGAACGTGAATTTTGGAGGATTAAATAAATTAATGGATTAATAATCCTTTCAAATCACATACTCAAACAGGTTTTAAAAATTTAAAATATTCAATTATAAAATGAAATCTTATAATCCAAAAATCACCCAAATCACAGTTCAGACCTGTACGGCGCTGATGCCTGCGCACCTAATCTTGTAACAGAAATGGATGCAGCGATATTTGCAAACTGTACCGCTTCCTCAATTGATTTTTTTTCTGATAAAGCAACGGCTAATGCGCCATTAAAAACATCACCCGCCGCAGTTGTATCAACAGCAGTTACTTTATTTGTTTCGAGTAAATTGAATTTGTTATTGTGATATAACAATGCACCTTCTTCACCCAGTGTTAGAATTACGGTTTTAATTCCTTTAGCCGATAATATTTGCGCAGCCTGTTTAGCTGAATCAATATTCATTATTGAAATGCCTGTAAGCATTTCTGCTTCTTTTTCGTTTGGTGTGATAATAGAAACTTTGTTCAATAATTCATCCGCCAATTTACATGCAGGTGCAGGATTTAATATGAATATTTTGTTGTGTTGCTTTGCAATCGTTGCAATGTATTCAATTGTTTGTATTGGAATTTCCAACTGCACCAAAATAATATCTGCATTTTCCAAAACATGTGCGAGTGTTTTTAAATCATCAACTGATAAATTTCCATTAGCGCCCTGTGCAACTGTAATAAAGTTTTCGCCTTTAGCGTCAACATTTATTAAGGCAACGCCGGAAGGATTTTTATCATCAATAAAAATGTATTCTGTGGTGATATTTTCTTTGTTGAATAACTCAATCGCTTGTGTTCCGAAAACATCATTACCAACTTTTGCAATAAAAGTTACATCGCCATTTAAACGCGCAGCAGCCACAGCCTGGTTTGCGCCTTTGCCGCCTGCATTCATAAAAAAATTTCCACCTAAAATAGTTTCGCCGGGTGCAGGTAAATGCTCACACTTAATTACCATGTCTGTGTTAGAACTTCCTATAACAACTATCATTATAATTATGAATTATAAATTATTAATGTGATAATTCATCTTCAAATTTCAAATCAGCACATTTTCAAATTAAAGATTCCCCTTCTTCATTTCACCCACCGCAAAGTTTGCTGCTCTTGCAGTTAAAGCCATATAAGTTAATGATGG
>JAICKT010000244.1 GCA_025927795.1 Parafilimonas sp.
GTTGAAACACAAGAAGGTGAAGGCACTGCATTTACAATACTTCTTCCTGTTAATTAATTTCTTATTTGTTCAAAAAAGAAAACTCCTTTTTTGTTAGAGATAATAATGTCAGGGAGCTTATCATTATTTATATCTTCAACAACAAAGCTTAACCCAATACCGGAATTATCATCAATCAAATGCGGAATCCATTGCGGATTTTTCCCGGGTATAAATTCAAACCAATATAAAACAGCCGCATCAAAAGCTCCGGGGTCGCCATCGTTATGTGCACGATAACGTTTGCCCGTTATAAGATCCGGATGCGCATCTCCATTAATATCCTTCAACACAAGCGCATGAGATTGTGAGAACAATTTAGATATCTCATGCGTTTGCCATATTGTGTTGCCTTGTGCATCTTGCTCTTGTTCGTGCCACCACACGCCATAGTTATGTGCAGAAGAACTAATCACATCTTTATCTCCGTCTTCATCAACATCTATTACATACATGTTAGCGCAATCCTCACCAAGATCAGCAGAATGAAATTGCCAGTCTTCTTGTTTTACATCTGCCGGAGATTGCCACCATCCGCTTTTTATAATAACATCATTCTTTCCATCTTTATTTATATCGCCCCAGCCAAGACCATGTGTATAACGGTTTGTAGCTCTCATACTATCGCGACTAATGATAAAGCGTTGCCATGTAGTATCATTTTTTGCAACAGGAGATTTTAACCAGATAACCTGTTTCTTTAGTGTGTCATTGCAGATAATATCATTTCTGCCATCTTTATCAACGTCAACAAAAGCGGGACTTTCAATACCTGCAGAAGTTAATATCATGCGCCCTTTCCATAAAGTATTTTTATTTTTTGGATTTTCATACCACATACAAACACTACCCGGTTGATCAAATCTTATAAGATCTATCCAGCCATCATTATTTACATCCATTGCGTAATTTAAAAATGAGGTACTGTATTGAGGTACGGGATTTAATGTATCTGCATGCAATAAATGTGGTTTCCAGTCAGGTGCTTCATACCAATAATTTCCTGCAAGAATATCTGTTCTGCCATCGTGATTTACATCTCCAATAGCCACACCTTCTGAAACAAAGTGGTTACTGATAACATGTTTTTTAAAACTGATTTTTTCCTGGCATTTAATTAATGCGGGAGACAAAAAAAGAAATACTATTATAAAGCAAAACTTAATATTCATAAGAGTGATTGTATGATTTCTTCATTGATAAATATTATTTAAAACAGTTTGCCATTTACCTGTTTCTGCAAATTCTTTAATAACTGCATTTCTTTTTATAAGTAAATTTTTTAGATGCTTTGTAAGAACAATCATATTAAATAATCTTCCGGCAAAACCAAATGGCGATTTGAATGTAAAAATATCAGTCATCTCAATCATTCCGTTTTTATTTTGAAAATAATGATCATGAATAAAGAATTTAAATATCCCTTTTTGTTGTTCATCTCTAAAATAAAATGGCCTGTTGTAGGCAGTAATTTTTGAAGTGAGTTTTTGCTTTATCCCAAAATGTATAGCCTGCCATGTTACAAATTCATCAAGATTTATAAGCCCGCTTGTTCTGCCTGCAATTGCCTTTTCATTTGTTTGTGCTGTAGATAATTGATGCAGATCAATGCTTCTTGATAAATCAAAGCATATTTCTATGCCGCACTTAATAAATGTTTTTAATTTGATGACAGGCATTTTACAATTTAATATTGGAACTTATTTAGCTTACTCATTTCATTTACTTAAATTAAAAATAATAATAAAAAAATCATAGGATAGTCAGTCCCGAAACGCTTGTAAAAAAATTACACTAAACATTGTTTAATTTAACGATTATCTGCGAAACTAAACATCAGCCTTTATCTTCGCGGCAATGATTGATTTTAGAAGTGATACTGTTACCAAACCAACACCGGCAATGCTTAACGCAATGTTCAACGCAAAAGTTGGTGATGATGTTTTTGGTGAAGACCCAACCATAAATGAGTTAGAAGAAAAATCTTCGGATATGTTTGGAATGGAGGCAGCTATTTTCTGTCCGAGCGGAACCATGACAAATCAAATCGCAATTAAATGTCACACACAACCTGGCGATGAAATAATCTGCGATAAGCTTTCGCATATTTATCAATATGAAGGTGGCGGTATTGGTTTTAATTCAGGTTGTTCTGTAAAATTGATTGATGGAAATTATGGAAGAATAAATGCAGAGCAGGTTGAAGCGTCCATCAATAATAAAAATGATGTTCATAAACCTATTTCAAAACTTGTTTCATTAGAAAATACAGCCAACCGCGGTGGAGGAAGCTGTTACGATTTTGAAGATATCAAATCAATAAAAAAAACCTGTAAAGCAAATGATTTGCTTTTGCATTTGGATGGCGCAAGATTATTTAATGCCCTCGTTGCAAAAAAAGAATCGCCAAAAGATTACGGTAAAATTTTTGACAGTATTTCAATCTGCATCAGCAAAGGCTTGGGCGCACCTGTTGGCAGCGTTCTCATCGGCACAAAAAATTTTATTACAAAAGCAAGGCGTATAAGAAAAGTGTTTGGTGGTGGTATGCGCCAGGCAGGTTATTTAGCCGCAGCTTGTATTTATGCTTTGGAAAATAATATTGAAAGATTAAATGATGATCATCATCATGCAAAACAATTAGCAACTGCTTTGCAGCAAAAAGATTTTGTTGGCGAAATAATGCCGGCGGAAACAAACATTGTGATTTTTGATGTGAAAGGAAAATATACAGCAGCCGAATTAGCTGACAAATTTAAAAAGCGTAATATTCTTGTTATCGCTATTACAAAAACAAAAATAAGAATGGTTACACATTTAGATATAACCGCTGAAATGATTACGGAAACAATTGAAATAATTAATCAGTTGTAAATTCGCGAACTCTGAGCTGAATTTAAACAAAAAACATGCTACCGAAAATAAATCCGACCAATACGCAAGCCTGGTTGTTGTTGACAAAACATTACGATGAAATGCGCAACACAATTATGAAGCGCTTGTTTAATGAAGATGCCGACCGGTTTAAAAAATTCTCGCTTAAGCTAAATGATATTCTTTTTGATTATTCAAAAAATATTATCACACCAAAAACAATGCAATTGCTTTTGCAACTGGCTGAAGATTGCAAGGTGAAAGAAGCGATTGAAAAAATGTTTAGTGGTGATAAAATTAATGAAACAGAAAACCGCTCCGTGCTGCATACGGCACTTAGAAATTTTAGTGGTGAGCCTGTAATGAGTGATGGAAAAGATGTAATGCCTGATGTACATCGTGTGCAAAATCAAATGAAAGAATTTTGCAAAAAAATTCACAGTGGCGAATGGAAAGCTTATTCAGGTAAGCCAATTAAGTATATTGTAAATATTGGTATTGGTGGGAGTGATTTGGGTCCGGTGATGGTTACAGAAGCATTGAAACCTTACTGGAAAGAAAACATACAACCTTATTTTGTAAGTAATGTTGATGGAACGCACATTGTTGAAACACTAAAAAAAGTTACGGCTGATGAAACGATGTTTTTAATTGCGTCGAAAACATTTACCACACAGGAAACAATGACGAATGCACACACGGCACGTAAATGGTTTCTTGAACATTGTAATGATGAAGGTTGGATTGCAGCGCACTTTGTTGCGCTGAGTACAAATACTGAAGAAGTAAAAAAGTTTGGTATTGATCCAAACAACATGTTTGAGTTTTGGGATTGGGTTGGCGGAAGATATTCGTTGTGGAGTGCAATTGGTTTATCTATTGCGCTAAGCATTGGCTATGATAATTTTGAATTGTTGTTAAAAGGCGGATATGAAACGGATGTTCATTTTAAAACAACATCATTTGATAAAAATATTCCTGTGCTGATGGCGGTGATTGGCATTTGGTACATCAGTTTTTTTAAAGCGCAAACAGAAGCTATTCTTCCTTACGATCAATACATGCATCGCTTCCCTGCATATTTTCAGCAGGGCAATATGGAAAGCAATGGTAAATATGTTGATCGCAATGGCAGTGAAACCAATTATGCAACAGGTCCGGTTATATGGGGTGAACCAGGAACAAATGGTCAGCATGCTTTTTATCAGTTGATACACCAGGGCACGTTATTAATTCCGTGTGATTTTATTGCGCCTGCAATTACACATAATCCAATCGGCGATCATCATGCAAAACTGCTGAGCAATTTTTTTGCGCAAACTGAAGCTCTAATGAAAGGCAAAGACGAAGCTGAAGTAAAAGAAGAATTAAAGAAAGAAGGTAAATCTGTACAGGAAATAAAAAAGCTATTGCCGTTTAAAGTGTTTAAAGGAAATAAGCCAACCAATTCATTCTTAATAAAAGAAATAACTCCAAAAACATTGGGCAGTTTAATTGCTTTGTATGAACACAAGATTTTTGTGCAAGGTGTGATATGGAATATTTTCAGCTTTGACCAATGGGGTGTTGAATTAGGAAAACAACTTGCAAAAAATGTTTTGCCTGAATTAGAGAATGATAAAAAAATTACTGACCATGATTCATCAACCAATGGTTTGATTAATGCGTGGAAGGAAATGAGAGGATGAAATCATTTTGCATTCATGATAAAAGGAGTAATGTGAATATCTCTCACTTCTCACAATTAAAAAAATGCCATCATCCAAACTACCCATATACAGCGCATTAGTTGCAAATATTATAATTGCAATTACAAAGTTTATTGCGGCTGCTATTACAGGAAGTTCTGCAATGATTTCTGAAGGCATTCATTCGGTTGTTGATACTGCCAATGAATTATTGCTTTTATTAGGCATTTCAAAAAGCAAAAAACCTGCTGACAAAAAAAGACCTTTTGGTTATGGCAGAGAATTATACTTCTGGAGTTTCATTGTTTCTATTTTGATTTTTGGCGTTGGCGGCGGAATAGCGTTTTATGAAGGCATCACGCACTTGCAGCATCCGCATATAATTGAAGACCCGATGTGGAGTTATATTGTGCTGGCGGCTTCTCTTATATTTAATCTTGTGTCTTTTTTAATTGCACTAAAAGCATTTAACAAAAACAGAAAAGATAATGTTTGGAAAACAATCAGAAAAAGTAAAGATCCCTCTAACATTGTTATTCTGTTTGAAGATGCCGGTGATGTGTTGGGTGTAGCAGTGGCATTGGCCGGCGTTTATTTCGGTTACAGATATCAAAACCCTTATTATGATGGCATTGCTTCTGTTATCATCGGAATAATTTTAACCGCAATATCTTTTTTGCTTGCAAGAGAAAGCAGGAGCTTGTTAATGGGTGAAAGCGTGGATGAATCTACTGTGGATGCTGTAATAAAAATATCAGAAAGCGATGAAGCGATAGAAAAAGTTTTTTATCCGCTTACTGTGTACTTATCGCCAGAAGAAATTGTGCTGGTGCTTGAAACTGTTTTTAAGAATGACCTTACCACAAAACAAATAAACGAAGCAATCGAAAGAATTCAAGCCGAAATACAGAGTCAATATCCTGATATAAAAAAGATTTTTATTGAGCCGCATTTTGCAGACAGCAAAACACTTTCATTGCAACAATAACCTGTACTTCGTGTAATCAGTAAAACAAAAAACTTTGTTATTCCAACTAAGTTAAAAAATAATCTTACTAAAATATTCCTTCTTTAAAACTGTAGAAGTAAGCATGTTTTTCCAGGCGCATTTCTTTATTTTTTTCATTGCTCCACACTTGTGTAAAAGCGGCTCCATAATAAAAAATAAATGAAGCATAAAAAACAAAAAGCAGTATTAAAACAAACGAACCCGAAGCGCCGAATATAGTTTTCAGATTGCCAAACGTTAATAAAAGTCCTAAGATTATTTTGCCGGCAGTAAACAGAATGCCCGTAAACAAACCACCTGTAAATGCGATATTCCATTGCGGATGTGCATTGGCAAGAAATTTAAACAAAATGGTAAACCACCCTGTTACTATTACAATAAATATTACCTGACTTATGATTTTATACAATAAAAAATGATGACTTCCCCACAGCTCGTTTATATAATTTCTTAAAAGAGCCTGTATGGCAGAAACACCCAATTGTACCATCACCAATAATCCTGCAAGGAGAATTATCACCAGTGACTTAATTCTTAACTTTAAATAAAAAGCAATACCCGCATTTTTTTTAAGCTTTACACGCCATAGGTCGTTTATTGAACTACTTACAACCCTAAATAAAGTAGTGGCAACGAATAAAAGAAAAATAAAACCGCCAACTGTAACCAGCCAGTTATGGGAAAGGTTCTGCATCTGGTGAAGTATGTTTGATATGTCAATTGAACTTTCTCTTCCCAATACAAGTTGCAGTTGAGCAAATATGCCCTTTTTTATTACCGGCGAATTATAAAAAAGCCCTATTGCCTGTAATAATATAATTAAGACGGCAGGTAATGCAAAAGTGGTAAAGAAAGCTGTAGCGCCTGCCAAACGCAAAGGATTACCGCTTCTTAATTTTTGAAATGCTTTTCTTAAAACTGATATATAATTTTTAAATGTCATTAAACTAAAATTAGAAACAATGGCGGCAGCAAAATAAATTTTATTTATGCAGGTCTTGTTTTGAAATTATTGTTGTGGGGCTAAAAAGGTAAATTGATAAAGTATAAAACAGTGCGCTTTAACTCACATAAAAGAATTATCGCATCCACATCGGCTTTAGCTTTTCTATTTTTTTATAAACAGGACAATCTTTTGCATGTGCGCCGGGTAAATAACCTGCA
>JAICKT010000442.1 GCA_025927795.1 Parafilimonas sp.
AAAGATTTTGCGTGGTTGTTGTTTTTATCTGTATGCATTGGTTCGCCCATTGCTTATTATTTCATGCATAAATGGTTGCAGGATTATGCTTATCGAACAACTTTATCATTATGGGTTTTTATTGTGGCGGGCTTTGCAGCATTGATAATTGTTTTACTTACGGTAAGCTTCCAGGCAATAAAAGCAGCGATTGCAAATCCTGTGAAGAGTTTGAGAACAGAATAATTAATTTGAAAATTTGATGATTTGAAAATGAAAAATCAGACATCATTAAATCATACATCCGAAATCATCTTTTATGTTTAAAAATTATTTCACCACTGCATTCAGAAATTTCTGGCGTAACAAAACTTTTTCTGTTATTAATGTGCTGGGATTATCCATCGGCATAAGCGCTTCGCTGATCATATTTTTAATTGTTCAGTTTGAAATGAGTTATGATAAAGTTGAAACAGATGGTAATCACATTTATCGTGTGGTGATGGATATGAAGTTTAATGGGAATGATGGTCATTCACCGGCAATGGTTGCTCCATTAAGTTCAGCAATTCAACGAGAAATTACCGGCGTTGAAGCAACAGTTCCTGTAATGCAGTTCCAGGGCGATGCAACAGCGAAAGTGAGTATTGAAAAAGAAGGTTCATCAAAACCAACTGTTTTTAAAAAACAACCTGATATTGTTTTCACCAATCCTAAATATTTTTCATTGCTGCCGTATAAATGGATTGCAGGTTCGCCGGAATCTTCATTAAAAAATCCATTCAATGTTGTGCTTACAGAAAGCAGGGTAAAGCAATATTTTCCTTCAACAAATATTAATGATGTAATCGGCAAGCAAATAAAATACAATGATGATTTTACGGCAATTGTATCGGGCGTTGTAAAAGATTTGAATGCACGTACATCTTTTGATGGAATTGAATTTATTTCGTTTGCAACCATCGCGCAAACACATCTGCAGGATGATTTTATGATGAACAAGTGGGATGATTGGATGGGCTACTCGCATTTGTATGTTAAACTGTCAAAAGATGCAAAAGATGCAAATGTTCAATCACAGTTGAATCATCTTTTTGTGAAGTATAATAAAAACGCAAACAAAGATGCTGCTAATTATATTCATTTGCATTTGCAACCTTTAAATGATATTCATTTCAATTCGCTTTATGCAAGTTTTGACGGTCGCATTGCACATAAGCCAACTTTATATGGATTACTTGCTGTTGCTGCATTCTTATTGATATTGGCTTGTATCAACTTTATTAATTTAACAACGGCAAATGCAGCAAGCCGCGCAAAAGAAATTGGTATTCGCAAAACAATGGGTAGTTCAAAAAAGCAGCTCATATTCCAATTTCTTGGCGAAACATTTTTATTTACAATTGCAGCTTGTGTTATATCATTTTTAATAGCGCCATTATTACTTAAAATGTTTGCTGATTTTATTCCACCGGGTCTAAATTTTCAGCCGTTCAATCAACCTAATATTTTTTTGTTCTTATTAGCGCTTGCAATTGTAGTAAGTTTTCTTTCAGGATTATATCCTGCATTTATTTTATCAGGATATAAACCCGTAAAAGTTTTAAAAAACCAATCATTCTCTTTTAGCAATGAAACAAGACATGCATGGATAAGAAAAACATTAACGGTTTCCCAGTTTGTAATTGCGCAATTTTTTGTGATTGCAACCGTAATGGTAAGTAAACAAATAAATTATTCTTTGAATGCTGATATGGGTTTTAGAAAAGATGCGATTGTAAGTTTTGGTTTGCCAAGACAAGATACAATTGCCAGTCATCGCAGTGTTTTACTAAATGAAGTAAAAACAATTCCGGGTGTGCAAATGGCAAGCAGAGCTTTTCTTACACCTGCCGATGAAGGTCTTGCTTATACAGATATTTCATATGCGGGTGCTGCAAATGATAATAAAGAAAGTGTACAGTTGCGTTGGGGTGACAGCAATTATTTAAAGTTATTCAATATAAAAATTCTTGCAGGCAGAAATGTTGATGAAAGTGATACGATAAAAGAATTTCTCATCAACGAAACATATTCAAAAGCATTAGGATTTAAACGTCCACAAGATGCAATAGGAAAATTGTTGGATTATAACAATATGAAATTACCTATTGTTGGTGTGATACATGATTTTAATGAGCAATCATTTCATGTTCCGGTTGGTCCGCTGGTATTTGCAGGTTTTGATGACAGAAGTTATATCATTCATGTGTTGTTACAATCACAAAATGGAAACAATTCATCATGGTCAAATACAATTGCACAAATTCAAAAAGCATATCACCAGTTTTATCCTGATGAAGATTTTACTTACAATTTTTTAGATGATACGATCGCAAAATTTTATGAATCGGAACAACACACCGCAAGCTTATTAAGCTGGGCAACAGGGTTATCCATTCTTATCAGTTGCCTGGGTTTGTTAGGATTAGTGATGTACACCATCAACACACGCACGAAAGAAATCGGCATCAGAAAAATATTGGGCGCAACCGTTACCAATATCATTTCTATTTTATCAAAAGATTTTGTGCAGTTGGTATTGATCGCATTTGTAATTGCAACACCAATCGCATGGTGGGCAACATATAAATGGCTGCAGGATTTTGCTTATAAAATAAACATGAGCTGGTGGGTTTTTGCTTTATGCGGCTTTTCCATGTTGATGATTGCACTCATCACATTAAGTATTCAAACAATAAAAGCGGCATTATCAAATCCTGTAAAGAGTTTGAGAACGGAATGATCAGTTCTTGGTCAGAGTCAATAGTCAAGTAATAAAAATCAGGTAAATCAGTTTAATCATATAAATCTTGGTCAATGTTTAAAAATTATTTCAAAATCGCATGGCGAAATCTTGTTAAGAGTAAAGTGTATTCTCTTATTAATATTCTTGGTCTTGCAACGGGCATGGCAGTTGCTATGTTAATTGCTTTTTGGATTTGGGATGAAGTTACGTTTGATAAATACCACGCAAATCACGAACAGCTTGCACAAGTAATGACAACTTTTATTGATAACGATGGCAAGATGGGAACAGGAGAAGCTGTTTGTATGCCTATTGGCAATGAGTTGCGCAGCAAGTTTGGAAGTGATTTTAAAAACATATCCATGGCATCGTGGAATTTTGGTCATGTAATAGCAGTTGGTGAGAAAAAAATTACAGCCCAGGGTATGTGGGTTGAATCAAATTTTCCTTCAATGTTTTCACTTAAAATGCAAAAAGGAAATATAAATGCTTTATCTGATCCTTCAACCATTTTAATAAATGCTTCACTTGCAAAAACCTTGTTTGGTAACGCTGATCCCATTAACAAAATGATCAAGCTTGACAATAAGGATAATTATAAAGTTGCCGGTGTATTTGAAGATTTTCCACACAACACAACTTTATACGATGCAAAATTATTTCTTCCCTGGAAAAAATA